>JAENXG010000043.1 GCA_016649675.1 Methyloceanibacter sp. | reverse complement strand
GACAAGGGCGACAAGATGTACGTGATCCGCTCGGGCGAGATCGAGATCGAGCGGGACGGCAAGGTGGTGGAGACGCTGTTGCCGGGGGGCATTTTCGGGGAGATGGCCCTGATCGACGGGTCGCCACGGGCCGCCACCGCGCGGGCCAAGACGTCTTGCGAGGTCGCCCCCATCACCGAGAAGAGCTTCCTCTTCCTGGTGCATGAGACCCCATTCTTCGCCATTGCGGTGATGCGCACGCTCGCCGATCGGTTGAGACGCTCCGGCCCCCACGGCTGAGGCAGCAAGGGGCCGCCCGACCTGCGGCTTGCCATTGCCGCTGGCCCCGGCCATGATCGGCCCCGGCTCAACCCTGCAGGCTCTCCCGCGTAACGCCCTTGTTGTCGCTTGAAAACCTGGCGCTGAGGCGCCCGCGCAACGTCGATATGCCGAGGCTGGGGCGTGACGCCATAGCAGGCGCCATCTCGGCAGTGGTGCAGATTGCCTACTGCATCTCGTTCGCCGCGCTCATCTTCACCGGGGATCTCGCCGGCGGCTTTTCGCTGGGCCTTGCTGGGCTCATCATGG
The DNA here is from genome assembly GCA_016649675.1 of Methyloceanibacter sp. Lineage (GTDB taxonomy): Bacteria > Pseudomonadota > Alphaproteobacteria > Rhizobiales > Methyloligellaceae > Methyloceanibacter. The sequence goes on along the minus strand of JAENXG010000043.1, from coordinate 12,692 downwards.
GCACGGTGGTCACCTGCGTGGTGATCGCAATAACCTCGACCTTCTCGCCGGTCATTGGCGGGCCGGACTCGCCAGCCGTGGCGGTGATGAGCGTTCTCGCGTCGTCAATTGCTACCGCTCTCGCGGCCAAGGGTGCGAGCAACGATCAGATCATCATCAATGTGCTGGTTGCGCTTTCGGTGAGCACGCTGCTCACGGGCATTTTGCTGTACGGCGTCGGCGCGTTGAAGCTTGGTCAATGGCTGCGTTTCATTCCCTATCCCGTGATCGGTGGCTTCCTTGCCGCCTCGGGCCTGCTGCTCATCACCGGCGGCATGGAGGTCGTGACCCAGACCAATCTGACGCTTGCACCCTCGAGCTGGGAAGTCCTCTACTCGCCGCTCTACGCACCTCAGATCCTGATAGGAGCGCTGTTCGCGGCAGCGATCCCCGTGGTCGGGCGATGGGTCCCGAGCTACCTCACTCTACCGCTCGTCTTCTTTGGCTTCCTGCTCGTTTTGGACGTGAGCTTGTTCGGCTTCGTCAGGGACGAATCCGTGCGGGCCGCCTGGTTCTTGCCAAGCCTCGGCGAGCTGAGCCTGTGGTGGCCGATCGCTGCGGTGGCGCGGCACCAGGTCGATTGGGGCGTGATCGCCCAGAGCAGCGCCGAGATCGGCTCCTTTTGCGGGGTGATGGCCATCGCGCTTCTGCTTGATATGTCGAGCCTCGAGGTGGCGCGGCAAAAAACCAGCGACCTCGATCAGGAATTTCGCTCCAACGGTCTGGCCAATTTACTGGCCTCCGTGCTGGGCGGATTTGGCGGCTCGCTTTCGATGAATGGCTGCCTGCTGCTCGACGAGTCTGGCGCCACGACGCGATGGGCCGGAGCGATCGTCGGCATCGTCTGCGCAATCATCCTATTCTCTGGCGCCGATGTCGGCAGCGTCGTGCCGAAAACCATTCTTGGCGGGATGCTCGCCTTTATCGGCGTGGCGATTATGGTGGAGCTGTGGGAAGCGCCGGCGCAAAGCTCCTGGACGGAATGGGCGCTGACAGGGGTGATGACGCTGGTCATCGTCAATTTCGGCTACTTCATGGGCGTCGTTCTCGGCGTCGTCGGCGCCTGCCTCATGTTCGCGCTGAGCTATAGCCGCATTGGCGTGGTCAGGCGTCACCTCACCCGTTATGAATTTTCCAGCAATGTGGAGCGCTCGCCCGAGCAGTCGCGCCTGCTGCGCGAGGAGGGCAAACGCGTCCATGTCTTTTGGCTCTCCGGCTTCATCTTTTTCGGCTCGTCGAACGGTCTGTTCGAGCGCATCAAGCGGACCATCGAATCGCAGAAGGACAAGCCCGTGGGCTTTGTCGTGCTCGACTTCGGCGCCGTGCCCGGGCTCGATACCTCGGCTGTCCTGAGCCTCGTCAAGCTCCGCAACTATTGTGAGGAGCATGACGTCACCCTCGGATTCTCAGGCCTAAACGAGCCCATGCAGGCCAGCTTCGAGAAGGCCGGTTTCTTCGGTAGCACGCGCCCGCATCAACTATTCGGCACCCGCAACGAGGCGGTCGAATGGTGCGAGGATATGCTGCTCATGAATCACGAGGTCGGCGACGCCTCGACCCACACCTTCGAGAGCTGGTTGCAGGCCGAGTTCGGCGGTCAGATCGATTTCGCCCGCATCGCCTCCTATATGGAGCGCCGCGAGCTGGACACGGGTGAGTTCATATTCCGGCAGGGCGAGCCTGCGGATTCGGTGGTGTTGCAGGCCTCGGGCTGCGTCGCCATCACCATCATCGACGAGCACGGCCGCCCGATCAGGCTCAGGCGCATGGTCGGGCATACCGTGGTGGGAGAGATGGGGTTTTATCGCCGGGTGCCGCGCACCGCGCATGTGATCGCCGAGGGGCCGACCGTCGTCTACCGGCTGACGCGGGACTCCTTCGAAAAAATGCAGGCGGAAGATCCCAATGCCGCGGGGGCTTTCAACCAGCTCATCATTCGGCTTCTCTCCGACCGCCTCGAATTCGCCAATCGCGAGATCTCGGCGCTGCTGTAGCCGCCCGGTCTCTTCAGCGGGCGGTGGCGATAAGAGCTGCGACCAGCGCCAGGTAGGTCAGCCCGTGCACCAGCTGATCGGTGCCGAGCGCGAACCAGAAGCCGCGGTCGTGCGCGGTCCAGCCATTGCGGTGGGTGACCTGCTCCTTCAGCCAATCGATGTGATAGTGGACGGCGAACTCGCCCAGCGCGATGGCGCCGACGAGCAGGATCGAGCTCGGCACCAGCACGAGATAGACCAGCGGCGTGAGCGCCACGTGGATCCCGGCATGGACGAAGCCGCCGGGATGGCCGTAGGTCCCCTTGTTCAAATATTGATACGGCGTCTGCAGATAGAAATCGGCGATCGTGTGCTTGAGCATCAGGACCGCGACGGCGGCAAGGGCCAGGATCGTGAGTTGTGGCATCGGCGCTACTTCGACAAGGCTTCAGCCGTGCCGTCCCAATTGGGCGGGGGAGGGTTATGCCGGAAGAAGTCGATGCGCTCGCGATAGAGCGCATAGAGCCGGTCGAGGCGTGAGGTATTCAAGGCCTCGCATTCGCGGCCGAGCGCTTCGGCGCCGTCCCAGTCCTTCGCCCGGTAGCGGGCGAGAAACTCCCTGTGCCGGGCGGTGAGAGCGATGAAGTCCTGACTTTGCTTGAGCGCGCCGTCGCCGAGGAGGGCGAAGATGCGCGTCGCCTCGGTCTTGCCTTTCACCTTCAGGAGATCGAGCTCGATGAAGGCGAACTCGGGCGCCCGCGCCGTGGTGGTCTCGCCCACGACGGTGCCTACATCGTAAGTCTTGGATTGCCCCTCGAGGCGTGAGGCGACGTTGACGTTGTCGCCGATCACCGAATAGTCGAAGCGCGTCTCTGAGCCGAGATTGCCGACGCAGCAGACGCCGGTGTTCAGCCCGATGCCGAGCTGAACCGTCTTGAACGGCCTGCCCTTGGCTTCAGCCTCCTGCCGCCAGCGCTCGTTGAGCCCCGCCATCTCGCCCATCATGCGGAGCGCCGCGCTGCAGGCATGGCTCGGGTGGTTGCTGTCGTCGAGCGGCGCGTTCCAGAAGGCCATCACCGCGTCGCCCATGAACTTGTCGATGGTGCCTTGCTCATCGAGGATGATGTTGCTCAACGGCGTGAACAGGCTGTTCAGGAAGCGGGTGAGCTCCTCGGCATCGAGGCCTTCGGAGATAGTGGTAAAGCCGCGCACGTCGCTGAACAGCAGCGTCATGTCGCGCGTCTCTCCGCCGAGCTTCAGCCGCGAAGGGTCGTCGGCGAGCCGCTCGACGAGCGCCGGCGCCATGTAGTGGGAGAAGGCGTGGCGTACCCGGTTGCGCTCCCGCTCGGTCCGTAAAAAGACGAAGAGCGTGCCAGCGAGGTAAATCGCGGTGAGTGCGATCGCCGGATAGATCGGATCGACCAGCCAGCCGAAGGCATCGAAGGCGTACCATGAGATGAAGACCACCGCGGCGATGGCGGCGCCGCCGAGCAGGGCGCTGCCCAGAGCCCCGGTGCGATAGATGAGGACGGCGATGAGGAGGCCGAGCACGAGGATGTAGAGGAGCTCGGCCGGGGTCGCGAAGTCGGGCCGCTGCAGGAAGGAGCCTTGCAGGATCTGCTCGATGACCTGTGCGTGCAGCTCGACGCCGGGCACCGAGGCCTCGAGCGGCGTCGCCCTGAGATCGAGCAGGCCCGCCGCGCTCGTGCCGATGATCAAAATGCGCCCTTCGATCTCGTCCTTGCCGATCTCGCCGTTTAGCACCTTGAAGGCCGGCAGGTAGCGCGCCTTCGAGGCGAGCGTGAAGTTGATCCACATCTGGCCGTTGGCTTCGGTCGGTACCTCGAAATCGCCGATCTTGATGCCGACCATGCCGGTCTTCTCGCCGAAGGCCTTCTCGCCGCTCGCGCCGGAGCTCTTGACGAAATAGCTGCTCGCCCCTTGCGCCAGCCGCAGCATGTCGGCGGCGAGAGACGGATAGAGCGTATCGCCGATCCTCACCACCATGGGCATGCGGCGAATGATCTGGTCTTGCTCGGGGATCCAGTTGAGCGAGCCTGCGCCGGCCGCCTTGTCCTGCAGCTCGATGAGGCTTGCCGCGGCGCCAGGGTAGTAGGGGGCGAACAGCTTGGGATCGTCGCCGCCAAAGCTGAAGCCGGCCTTGGTCTCGGGGATGGAATTGCCTTGCGGGGCGGAGATGAAGCCGAGCACGACCGGGGCCTTGCCGATGGCTTCGGCGAACACCTGGTCGTTGGAGGGAAGCTTCTCGACCTCCTCCCTGAGGCCTGCCAGAGCATCGGACTTCGGCCAGAAATGGAGCGCGTTGGCTGGCGACATGCGATCGGGCTCGGGGAACACCATGTCGAAGCCGATTGCTGCTGCGCCATCGGCGGCGAGCTTGTCGACGAGCTCGGCGAGCACCGTGCGCGGCCAGGGCCATTGGCCGATCGCCTTCAAGGAGTCCTCATCGACATCGATGATGCGCACCGGCAGCGCCGGATCGAATTTGCGCGGGCTTACCCGCTGATAGGCATCGAAGACGAGCGACCTTAGCCTTGCGACCGGGCTTGGATCCCAGACGCGCAAAGCGAGCGCGGCCGCGATGACCGTCCCCATGATGAGGACATAGAGGAGACGTGGACCCATCCCGTTGCTTGACTTCGCGTTTTAACCCTGGAGGGCGCGCCGGACCGGTGCGGATGGCAGAACCTAGCCAATGGCGCTTCGCCGCTCCAGTGTCATATTCGCCTCGCGGGCGGGCTGCCTCATGGCGCGCGCCATTGAACCGCGGGGCGGAATGAACTAGGAAGCCGGGATCCCGGCATTCGTCGCATCTAAGGGCACATTCCGTGAACATCTGCATGATCGGGGCCGGCTATGTGGGCCTCGTCTCCGCTGCCTGCTTCTCCGAATTCGGCTGGAAGGTCGCCTGCACCGACAAGGATGCAGAGAAGATCGAGCAGCTGCGTGGCGGGCATGTGCCGATCTACGAGCCGCGCCTCGAGGAGCTGCTTCAGCGCAATTTGCGCATGGAGCGGATCAGCTTCTCCACCGAGCTTGCGCCAGCGGTGGGGGAGGCCGACCTCGTGTTCCTCGCCGTGGGCACGCCGATGCGGCGGGGCGACGGGCACGCCGATCTCAGTTTCGTGTTCCGAGCGGTCGAGGAGCTTGCACCTCATCTCAAAGGTTTCACCGTGATCGCGACCAAGTCCACGGTCCCGGTCGGCACCAGCCGCGAGATCGAGCGGCGCCTCAGGCTGCTCCGGCCCGACGCCGATTTCGCGGTCTGCTCGAACCCAGAATTCTTGCGTGAAGGCTCCGCCATCTACGATTTCACCCATCCCGATCGCGTGCTTGTCGGTTGCGACGAGGAGCGCGCCCAGGCGCTCATGGAGCGCCTCTACAAGCCGCTCACCTTGCGCAACGCGCCGGTCTTGTTTGTGAGCCGGGAATCGGCGGAGCTCGCCAAGTACACAGCGAACGCTTTTCTCGCCATGAAGATCAGCTTCATCAACGAGATTGCCGATCTGTGCGAGGCGGTAGGTGCCGACGTCCAGGAAGTGGCCACCGCGATCGGCGCCGATGGGCGCATCGGCAACAAGTTCTTGCATCCGGGGCCAGGCTATGGCGGCTCCTGCTTCCCCAAGGACGTCGCCGCTCTGATCCGCACGGCGCGGGAGGCGCGCTCGCCGCTATCGCTGGTCGAGCAGGTGCAGACAGTCAATACGGAGCGCAAGATCGCCATGGCGGGCCGCATCGAGCGGGCGCTGGGGGGACCGCTTGCCGGCAAGACGGTGGCCGTGCTCGGACTTGCCTTCAAGCCCGATACCGACGATGTGCGCGAGGCGCCGAGCCTCACGTTGATCCCCATGCTGCAGGAGCGGGGGGCAACGGTCAGGGGCTACGACCCGCATGCCCGCGAGAACGCCGAGGCGCTTCTGCCGGGCGTGGTCTGGTGTATCAGCGCGCTGGAAGCGGCCGAGCAGGCCGACGTCACCGTGGTGGTCACAGAATGGAACGAGCTCCGTGCACTCAATCTCGACAGCCTGAGGGCCTCGATGCGCGGCAATGTGCTCGTCGACCTCCGCAATGTCTATCTGCCGGCACAAGCGCGCGCGGCAGGCTTCACCTATGCGGGCATCGGACGGTAGGAGGCTGCCAAGCTAACGCTTCTCGGGCCAAGCGCTCTGCGGGAAGAGCCGCTGCAGCTCCTGCTGCTCGTCACTGCCGCCCCCGCCGCCGCCACTATGAGCCGAAGGCCGCGGGGTATAGCGCTGCGCAGCCCTCGGCTGATAGGGGGCAGGCTGCACGGCCTTCTTGTAGGTCTTCACCGGCGGATGCACGGCCTGGTATTTTGACTTCGCTTTGCGGCCCGGGACCCTTACTGCCTCGACGGCGCAATGGGCGCCCTTCCAGCCGTTCAGCGCATCGAGCGTGGCCGGTAGAGGCTCGTCAAGCGGCAGGTCGAGTTTGGCCAGATTGTTGAACCGGTCAAGCGCCTCTTGCGAGGGCTCGCCCCATCTCCCGTTGAGAGGCCCCTGATAGCATTCAAACTCCTTAAGCTTGGCGACGATGTCCTCGGCAAGCTCCGCGCGCGTCACGCCTTCCGGCAAGGGCGCCGAGGAGGGTGGGGCGGCCTCCTGCGCTTTGACTTCGGTGGGGTTGCTCTCGACGGTCGCGACCTTGGTTTCCGGAGGCGCGGCACTTGGCGCTGGCTCTGGGGTCGGCGTATTGGCGGCCGCGTTCGCCGGAGCAGAGGCGCCCGCTGCTGGCTCGACCGTAATCACGCGCTCGGTGGCGGCAGGGGCTGCTCCGTCCTTGGACGCTGCGAGCTGGTCGGCGGTCTTGGTTTCGGTGGCAAGCTTGTGCTGCAGGATCTCCAACTGTTCCTGCTGGGAGGTCAGGCGTGCGCCCTGATCGGCTTGCAGCTTGGCGATCTCCTGGCGGAGCGCGTCAATCTGCGCCCCCGTCTCGGCCGACTTGTCGGCGACCGTGGGCGGGGCAGCGGGCTTGAAGAAGAATTGGCCGGTGAGCGATGAGTTCTCCCACGGCACCTGCTTGCCGTCAGTCGACTTCAGCACGTCGTTGCGGACGTCGATCATCACGTCGTTGATGCTCGAGCCCTCGGTCGCGATATGGCGCAGAAGAGCCGTGGTGAACGGGCTGTTGCGACCCTCGCCGTCAAGGGCGACATTGCCGGGCTGGGTGGAGAAGGCGATCATCATGCCGACGGCCTTGTCGATCCGGGCCAGGCCGCGCCCGATCTCTAACGAACGGCTCGTTTGGGCGAGGTTGGTGGCGAGGGGATTGTCGCGGCAGGCGTCGAGGAACACGATCGAGATGCGGCTGTTGCGCTCGAGCTGCTTGAGCACGAGGTTGAGATCGACCGCCTCGAAGTCGAGGTCGGTATCGGATCTGAGCTTGGCGTCGACGGGGGCGAGGAAGTTGCGGCCGTCGATCTGGAGGCCGTGCCCGGCATAGAAGAAGAGGCCGACATCGGCGCCGTTGAGCTTGTCGGCGAAGGCCCTGATGCGCTGCTCCATCTCGGCCTTGGACAGGTCAGTGCCGTCGATCACGTCGAAGCCGAGCTGGCGCAGCTGCGCGGCCATGTCGGTCGCATCGTTGCTCGGGTTCTTCAGCGGCGCGGTGTGCTGATAGGCAGAATTGCCCATGACGAGCGCCACGCGCTTCTCCGCTGCGGCGGGACCGAGCGCCCCCAACAGAACGACAAGACCGGTGAGACACACGGCGAGGTGCTTGAGCATGGAAGCCTCCATCCACTCGACCTTTGCGCTTCCCGTGCGAGATGCGGAAAGCGCCTGTCCTATCCGCCTAGCCAAGGGCCGATGAACCTTGGCTGAACGGCCAAGCCGCAGGCCCCGGCTCCTGCATGCGAACGCGCTGAAATTAAGCCGCACCTAGCCTGATCGAGGGCTAGCCGCACAAGTCTAATCCCGAAGACGGCATAGTCAACGAGGGTTCGCTACGGCGCCCGCGTCGAGAAGCTCTTCGGCCGGGCGGAAGCTGCAAAGCGAGAAGGGGGCGCCATCGGCCGCCCCGATTTCAGCGCGGCCTTCGCCATGGGCCCGAAACGGCGCAAGTGCCGCTTCAGCTGGCGCCGGTAGGCGTAATAGTTGGCCTCGAGCCGATGCCGGTCGGTCTTGACGTATGACCCTTGCTCCATGGTCTCATGGCCTTGACTTTTTAGCGCGCCGAACCAGGTCGCGCGCTCATGCCGCTCGGCAAGGGCGACCAGGTAGCTCGCGACGAGTTGCGACTGATCGTCGGCAAGCCGCCAGATGCTGCCATTGGCCTGGATCAGGCCCACGGCGAAGAGATCGTCGAGCTCGGGGTGAAACACATTGAGATAGAGGAGCGGGCGCCCATCGGGGCCGAACAGGAGATCGTTGTCGAGGAACGGAATGGAGACCTCGTAGCCCGTGGCGAACACGACGAGATCGGCCTCGACCTCGCTCCCGTCGGTGAAGCGCACCTTGCGTCCCGCGAATTCGGCGATATCGGGCTTCACGCCGATGCGGCCATGGGCGACGAGCTGCGGCAGCACCGTGGTCATGGTCGGGTGGGTGTCCATGATCCGATGCTCGGGCTCGGGCAGGCCGTAGCGCTCGTTCCGGCCGACCATGATCTTGTGAAAGAGGGTGTAGAGGCGATTGCGCAAGCCGCGCGGCATCGGGATCTTCTCGCAGAAATTGATGACGCCGTCGGTCGGTCGGCCGAACATGAATTTCGGCACGAAATAGGTGCCGCGGCGCATGCTGAGATAGATCCTCTGCGCCACGCTCGTCGCATCGACGACGATATCGCAACCCGAATTGCCGGCGCCGACCACCACGACGCGCTTGTCGGCGAGCTGCTTGACGCTGCGATAGTCGCGCGAGTGCAAGACCTCGCCAGTGAACGTGCCGGGGATCTTCGGCGTGCGCGGCACATGGTGGTGGCCGTTGGCGATGACGAGAGCCCGGTAGAAGCGCGGACGCTCTTCGCCTGCGACCTGCACGCTCCAGCCGTCTTGCGCGCGCTCGACGCGCTCCACGACGGTGCTAAGCTCGATCTTGTCGAGGATGCCGAAATTCGCGGCGTAGGCGCGCAAATAGGCCAGCGTCTCGCGATGCGAGGGATAAATGGGATATTCCTCGGGAAGCGGATAGTCCTCGAAGCCCGTGTATTTCCTCGAAGAGACGAGATAGGTGGTGTCGTAGACGACGCCGGTGCCGGTCGCCTCATTCCACAAGCCACCGATATCGGGCTCCCGCTCCAGACAATCGAAGGGGATGCCGCGCTCGTGGAAGGTCTTGGCGGCGGCGAGGCCGGATGATCCGGCGCCGATGATGCAAACCTTGTCCGTGTTGCTTTTCACATCCATCCGTCGCGCATCCTTTTACCGGCGTCTACGTAGCTCCGGTCAAGCAAGGTATCGGTGTTATTGCCGCAGAGTTAATCCCGGGGGGAAACGCTGTGACATAATAAGGGGTTCATGGTTGAGACACACAAAAAGCTTTGGTGCGGCCCCCCTGTGAGGCTACTCTTTCGCGAGAAAGTGACTCATGGTGGAGCGCTCGTCATGCGTCTTCCGATCGTGATCGTGGCTGCTATAGCAGGTCTCGGGCTGTTTTGCGGCAGCTCGCAAGCCAGCAGATCGTGGCTTCCGACCACCGACAATCCCTACTGCGCCATCACCACCTATAAGCTGCGCGACGTGGCCGAGCAGGGAATGTCCCTGCTCGATTCAAATGGCAGGCCCGTAATCGTCGTTAACGCCCAGACGCTCGCCGAGTCGCCGTCTTACGGCCGCTTCCTCATGGCGCATGAATGCTGCCATCACACTCTCGGTCACGTGCAGCGCTATCACGAGGGGTTTGGCCATGTGGGGCCCCAGCCGTTCTTCTATATTGCGCCGGCCCTGAAGCAGATGGAGCTCGACGCCGATTGCTGCGCCGTCAAGCTCCTGAAATCCCTGCACGAGACCGATAGCATCGAGGCGGCGGAGCAGACCATGTCGGGTTTCGGGCCCGCGCCGACCGGCGCTTATTACCCGACCGGGACCGAGCGGGCCGACAACATCGCCAAATGCGCGGCGGAGGACTAGCGCCCGTTTAGGCTTCGCGCCGTCATTTGGCGACTGGCGGCGCGCGCCTCCGATCTCCATATTTGTCTGTGCTATGGTGGACCCCGCGAGGGGGTCAATGAGGCGGCCTTGAGCGCTCGGACGACAATGACGCGGCTGGCACGCAGGCCGACCCGCCTCGTGGCGAGGATCGCCATTTGCGTCGGCGTGGCCGCGATCCTCGGCACGGCAAGCGTGGGCGGGGCTCATTCGGCAGGCAGCCACTTTCTGCGCGTTTGCGCCGATCCCGACAACATGCCGTTCTCCAACGAGAAGGGCGCGGGCTTCGAGAACAAGCTTGCCGAGCTGATCGCCGCGAAGCTCGACGCCCAGCTCGAATACATCTGGTTTGCCGAGGCGACGGGCTATGTTCCCAATACGGTGGGAAAGGACGCTTGCGATCTCGTCATGGGCTATGCCCAGGGCACCGGGCTAATCGAGGACACCAACCCCTATTATTACACTTCCTATGTTCTGATTTACCGTCAGGGCGATGCCGGTCTCGATGGCATCGACAGCCTGTCCGACCCGCGTCTCAAGGACAAGCGGATCGGCCTCTTCGCGCGGACTCCGCCGGCAAGCATCCTCGCCATGCATGGGCTGGTGGCGAACGCCCAGCCGTTCGAGATCAACGCCGACCAGACCGCGACCAAAGCCGCTACGGCGATGATCGAGGAGATCGCCTCAGGTACGCTCGATGCCGGGATCCTGTGGGGGCCGCTCGGCGGCTATTACGCGCAACGCTCAAGCGTACCGCTCAAGCTCATGCCGCTGGTGAAGGAGAATGCGGGGCCGAGCACGATCTACGGCATCACCATGGGCGTGCGCCCCAATGAGCCCGAGTGGAAGCACACGATCAACAAGCTGCTTGCCGCGAATGCAGGTGAAATCAACGCCATCCTGCAAGGCTATAACGTGCCGGTGCTGGACGAGAGCGGCAACCTGATCGCGGCCGCCGCGGCGGAGCGCTGAAGCGCGGGCGGTTGATCCTCCCCCGCGCGACCTTACATCTTGCAGCGGCTCTCAGGCTCGTCGATGCCGAGCGTATCCACATCGATATCCGCATGGCTCGCATGCGGGAAGCCGCGCTGCGGCGAGACCGAGACCGGGACCTTGTCGGTGGCAATCAGGATCGGCTGCCGGAATTGGCCGTCCCACGGACGGTATTGCTGCTTGATACCCTTGAAGGGAGCAAGCTGCAGCTCAGGGCCGTGGATGAAAGCGGCGATGGTGGCGAAGTCGGCGCCGTCATTGCGGGTCACCGCCTCGCCGATGGTGCGCGCCGCCACATAGGCCTGATAGTCGATGGGCAGCATAAGACGCTTGAAGTCCTTCTCGAAATGGTTGTTGGCCTGGGTCGCGCCCCATTTTTCGTGACCCGGGCTCCAGGTCGTGGCGGTGAGCCCCGTTGTGCCCGCCACCGGGCGCGCATCGGCGCCGCCGCGATAAGGCATATAGGGGCCGAACAGCTGGTCCTCGTCGGCGACGATGATGATCTGATAATCGCCACCAGCAGCAAAGGCCGCATCGCTGCTCGCCTGCTTGCCGGGCGGGATGGTGCCGACATCGTCGCGGCGCCCACCCGAGACGTCCTGATACTCGCGATCATCGACGATGGTGGCGCCGAAGCGCGCCGCCGCGCGCTTGATCGCGTCGGCATAAGCGAGGTCGCCAGGCGTCGAGCCGTGCACCATGAGCCAGTTCGTCCATTTCTTCAGCACGAGATACTGCGCGAGCGCGTCGGCCAGCATGAAACGGTCTGGCGCCACATGCATGATATTGGCGCGGCAGTCCTCTTGCCGGAGCGACACGTCGGTCGCGCGGATGTTGAAGAGAAGGATGTCCTTGCCCTTGGCGAAGTCGGAGAGCTTGAGCAGCGTGTCGGCTGACGCATCGACGATGATGAAGTGATGGCCGCTGTCGTAGAACTTCTGCAAGGCTTCGACCGCCTTGTCGGCAGAGGCAACGGTACTGACGTCGAGGCTATAGAGCTCGCCGGTGAACTGGCCGCCGGCATTGTTCTCGTCGTTCGCCATCTTGGCGCCGGAGACACCGGCATCTGAGGGCTCGGCGTCCACGCGCGATGCAGGTCGCGGCCGCTCGACCAGCTCGCGAATGTAACCGATGGGCAGCGGGTTGCGCGGGGGTGGTGACTGTGGAACCTCGACGCTGAAGCCGCCGTCGGGCTGCTTCTTGGCCGCGGGCGTGGCGGCTGAAGGCGATGCGGTTGCAGGGGCTTCCGCGGTAGGCGGTGTGCCGGCGGGCGCTGCCGCCGGGGCAGGGGGCTCTTCGGCGGCCATCGCTTGTGTTCCTGCCAACATCGCGCCGGTCAGGAGCGACAATACGCTGCAGACGCTGAGAAGCGCGATGGGCTGCCTGAAAAAGCGGCAGGAAATCACGGAGGAAAGCTGCATGGCGGCGGGACCGAATGACGCGACTTCGCCGCGCCGGTTACCAATGGTTCGAACCCGGAATTAGCGCTTGCCGGCGGGGTTCGCTAAGGCCAGCCGAGCGGTCCCGCCCATGGTAGCGACAAAGAAATAGGCATTGCAAGG
>JAENXG010000054.1 GCA_016649675.1 Methyloceanibacter sp. | reverse complement strand
TCTGCCGGGCCTCATTGGCTCATTTCAGGACTCGGGCCGGCATTTTCAAGCGATTCCCGAAAGATCCCCGTCCGGAACCCTACGGCGTCCGTCAATAGCCGGTTGCATTGCCGCCCGAAGAGACGCCTTTGTAGCTATCCGGCGCTTCGGGGTGGAACGGATCCTCGGCGGGTGGGGGAGCCGGAGCGTCAGCTGCCGAACGCGGCGTAACCGGCGTCCGAGCGGCCGACGCGACGGCGCCCTTCCCGCCCTCCGAAGGCGTCTTGTCCGAGGGATCGGGCTCGGGAACATCGGCAACCGGCTCTACCTCGTCATCAGACTTGCCGAACACCTTGTCGAGAAGGGTGGGCTTGCCGGCATAGGGGTTGGCCGGATCGTCGACAGCGTCGTGCTTCGAGTCCTCCGCCTGCTTTGCCTTGGCGATGCGCTTCCCTGCCTTCTCCGGATCGTCGGGCCAGTCCGGCCGCGCCGTGGCCACGGCAACCCCGGTTCCCGGCGCGGGCAGAGCTTTGGAATTGGGGGGAAGTAGAAGCGGCGGCCGCTCGGCCATGCGCACGTCAGCCTGCTGATGGTCGCCGGAGAGCCCCATATAGTCGAACACCTTGCCCTGGAACTCGACGCCGCCGCAGCCGCCAAGGGCAAGCGTGCAGGCAATGGCCGCCGCAAGCCGCAAGGCGCGGTCAGAGCGAGATATGGCTGCGGAGTGCCCCAACGATCCCCTCAAACATCCGGTAAGGCCGGATTTGGTTACATCTTAGAAGGGTTTCCGACCTTTTTGTGACCCCTGAACAGGGAGTCATATAGAAGTCCCAGAACCCCGGCAACAATGGCGGTATCGGCGATATTGAACACGTACCACTCGAAGCCGAAGGCGTGGAGCGAGAAGAAATCGGCCACGGCGCCGTAGGCGATGCGGTCGATGGCGTTGCCGACAGCGCCTCCGATGATCAGCCCGATCGAAGCTGCCGCAAGCGGCGAGGTGATCCGCACGAGCCAGACGGCAAGAGCCACGCTTGCACCGAAGGCGAAGAGGATGAGGCCCCAACGCCCGAGCGCGCCTTCCTGCGGCAGGAGGCCGTAGCTGATGCCCTGGTTCCACACGAGTACGAGATCGAAAAAAGGAGCGAGGGCGACGGTGCCCTTGGCGTCGATGTCATAAACGTAAAGCATCCACGCCTTGTGCGCCTGATCGGCCAGAACCACGAGGGCGGCGATGCCGAGCCCGAGCGGCGACAGCGGTCCCCATAGCCAACTTCTCTGAGCGGACATGACGCTACTCGGCAGCGGCAGGGCGGCTTGCATCGAACTGCCGCACGGCCGCCGCATCGCGAAGGGAGAGCTCGGGAAACTCGGGGTCGCTCCCGACCTCAGTGAGGATCTTCCAGGATCGCGCGCATTTCGTCCCCTTGGCGCGCTCGAAGACGACGGCCACACCCGGCACCTCGTCGAGGCGGAAGGCCCCTTCAGGCCCCTCACCCGGCATCAGCCTCGCCCCGCTGGTGATGGCGATCTCGGCGAGATCGACGCCGCGCAACGCTGCGCGCAGCTCCTGATCGCCGACATAGACCTTTGGCGCGGCTTCGAGGCTCGAGCCGATGCGCCCCTCTTTCCGCTCGATCTCGAGCGCGCCCGTCACCACGCGGCGCACTTGGCGCAGCTTCCGCCATTTCTCGGCCAATCCCTCATCACGCCAGGCGGGCGGAACATCGGGGAATTGCCGGAGATGCACGGAGCCTTTGTCGTCGGGGAAGCGATTGAGCCACGCCTCCTCCATGGTGAAAGCGAGCATGGGGGCAAGCCAGGCGGTGAGCGATGCGAAGATTTGATCGAGCACTGTCAGCGCCGCGCGGCGCACCGTGCTGTCGTAAGGGTCGCAATAGAGCGCGTCCTTGCGGATATCGAAATAGAAGGCGGAGAGATCGTTGACGCAGAAATTGAGCAGCGCGTGGAACACGCGCTTGAAGTCGAACGCGTGGTAGCCCGCGCGCACCGCCTCGTCGAGCTTGGCCAAGCGCGTGAGCATGTAGCGCTCAAGCTCGGGCATCTTTTCATAGGGCACGGCGAGGCTTTCGCGATAGTGCGCGAGATTGCCGAGAAGGAATCTGAGCGTGTTCCTGAGCTTCCGGTAGGACTCCACATTCGCCTTGATGATGTCGGCGCCGATGCGCAAGTCCTCGGCGTAGTCGGAGCTCATGGCCCAGAGCCGCAGGATGTCGGCGCCGGATTGGCGGATGACATCCTGGGGCGCCACAACGTTGCCCAGCGACTTCGACATCTTGCGCCCCGACTCATCGACCACGAAGCCATGGGTGACCACCGCATTGTACGGGGCGCGGCCACGCGTGCCGCAAGACTCTAAAAGCGAGGACTGGAACCAGCCGCGATGCTGGTCCGAGCCTTCGAGATAAAGCGCGGCCGGCCAGGCGAGGTCTCTGCGCTCCTCAAGCACGAAAGCGTGGGTCGAGCCTGAGTCGAACCAGACGTCGAGGATGTCGTCGACCTTCTCCCAATCTTCGGGATTGTCGACGAGGCCGCCAAGGAAGCGTTCCCTAGCGCCGGGCTTGAACCAGGCGTCGGCGCCTTCACTTTCGAAGGCCTCGCGCACTCTCCCGATGAGCGCTTCCGACCAGGGATACTCCTTGCTCGGCACCACATCGTCAAAGCTGTCAGAGTTCGGATTGATCTTGCGGAACACGGTGATGGGTACGCCCCAGGCGCGCTGGCGCGAGACCACCCAGTCGGGCTTGGTCTCGATCATGCCCGTGATGCGGTTCTCGCCTTGCGGCGGCACCCACCGCGTCTCGCTGATGGCGGCAAGCGCGCGCTTGCGCAAAGTGTCGGTGGGAGCGTCCTCCGCGATCGCGCTGTCCATGGCGATGAACCATTGCGGGGTAGCGCGGAAGATCACCGGCTTCTTGGACCGCCATGAGTGCGGATAGTCGTGCTTGTGGCGCGAACGGGCAATGAGCGCGTTTGCCTCGGTGAGCGCCGCGATCACGGCGAAGTTGGCGTCGCCGAACTTGCCCTTGTCGTCGATGACCCGCTTGCCCTCGAAGCCCGGCGCTTCCTTGGTAAAGAAGCCGGCCTCGTCAACAGTGAAGGGAATCCTGGTGTCGATCCCGCGCGCATTAAGCGAAACGCGATTGTCCTCCCAGATCTCAAAGTCCTCGGTGCCGTGCCCAGGTGCCGTGTGCACGAAGCCTGTGCCGGTGTCGGCCGTGACATGCTCGCCGGCAAGGAGCGGCACGGCGAAATCGTAGCCGCTGCCGCGAAGAGGATGCGCCACGGTGATCGCTTCGAGAGCCGACCACGGCATGTGGCCGAATCGTCTCCAAGCCGTCACGCGCGCGGCCTTGAACACCTCCTCGGCGAGCCGATCGGCAAGGATCAGCCTGTCGCCGACCTTCGCCCAATTCTCATCCGGGGCATCGGTGACCTCGTAGACGCCATAGTCGATGTCCTTCGAGAACGCGATCGCGCGGTTGCCGGGGATGGTCCACGGCGTCGTCGTCCAGATCACGAAGGAGGCCCTTAGAATCTGCTCCGGTATGAAGAACTCGTCGTCGTCGGGGCCGATATCCAATGAGTGCCCGGAATAGGCCAGGACCGGAAACTTAACGTAGATCGCGGGACTCTCGATCTCGGCATATTCGACCTCGGCCTCGGCGAGAGCGGTGCGCTCGACCACCGACCACATCACCGGCTTCGACCCGCGATAGAGCAGCCCGTTCATGGCGAACTTCATCAGCTCCGCGGCGATGATCGCCTCGGCGTCGAAGCTCATGGTGGTGTAAGGGTGATCCCAGTCGCCCTCGACGCCGAGCCGCTTGAACTCCTCGCGCTGCACGTTCAGCCAATGCTCGGCATAGGCGCGGCACTCGGCGCGAAAGGCGATCATTGAGGCGGAGTCGGTGAGGTCAGGCTTGGATTTGCCCTTGGCGCGATAATTCTCCTCCTCGACCTTCCACTCGATGGGAAGCCCGTGACAGTCCCAGCCCGGAACGTAATTGGCGTCCTTGCCCATCATCGTTTGGCTGCGGTTGATCACGTCCTTGAGGATCTTGTTCAGCCCGGTGCCGATATGGATGTTGCCGTTGGCGTAAGGCGGCCCGTCATGGAGGATGAATTTCGGGCGGCCCTTCGCCTCTTCGCGCAGGCGCTGATAGAGGCCAAGCGTGCGCCAGCGCTTGAGCAGCTCGGGCTCCCGCTCAGGGAGCCCCGCCTTCATGGGGAAGTCGGTCTTGGGCAGGAACAGCGTCTCGCTCCAGTCGCGCCCGGTCTGGATTTTGAGTGCTTCAATCCTGGCGACGAGCGATTGCACCTTGGGCGTCTCGGGCTTCCTTGCTCGGGCGCGCGAGACTTTCGGCTTGGCTTTCGTTGCAGAACGCGGCTTTGCCGCACGCTTCGGCGCTGTTCTCGCTTTCGCCTTGGTGGCA
Source organism: Methyloceanibacter sp. (assembly GCA_016649675.1). GTDB lineage: Bacteria > Pseudomonadota > Alphaproteobacteria > Rhizobiales > Methyloligellaceae > Methyloceanibacter. Next base: position 7,071 of record JAENXG010000054.1, on the reverse strand, counting down.
GTTTTCGGCTTGGTCCGGGCCCTGGCGGCTTTCGACTTCGAAGCAGTCTTGGACTTCGCAGCAGTCTTGGAGTTCGACGCAGTCTTGGACTTGGCGGCTCTCGGCTTCGTCTTGGCCTTGGCGGCAATGGGCTTCGCACTGGCCTTCCCGGCCTTGCGCTTCGGCGCAGGCTTAGATTTGCGCGGAGCTTTGCCGGCCCGCGCGGTCTTGCCACGCGCGGTTTTGGCGGCCGTGCTGCCGCTCTTGGTGCTTCTTGCCATGATCCTTGCTTCTCGTCGCTTCGCGCTTCGAATCCCCGCGGGGTTCTATCAACCGGGCTCCTGACAATCCAGTGCCGGCTCGGCGCGCCCTAAGGGAAACCGTAGCATCGGGTCGTCGGCGTCGACCTTGGCGAGGATGGCGCGCGCTTCATCGCAGTCCTCGCGCATCTGCGCGGCAAGCGCCTCGGGGCTGGCGAAGGTCATGTCGTTGCGGAGAAAGGCGATGAACTCGACCTCGACCTCCTCGCCATAGAGGTCGCCGGCAAAATCGAGAAGGTAGGCCTCTAAGACCGGCGCGCTGTCGCCGAAGGTGGGGCGGGTGCCGACATAGCCCGCGGCATGATAGCGGCGTCCGCCCTGGTCGACCCGCATGGCATAAATGCCGTGGCGAACGTCCTGACCGGGAGCGAGGGGCAGATTGAGGGTGGGGAAGCCGAGCCCCTTGCCGCGGCCAGCGCCCTTGCCGACGCGTCCGCGCACGCGCCACCAGAAGCCGAGCTGCTCGGCGGCCTCTCTCACCTCTCCGGCGCGCAGATGCTCGCGGATGCGGCTCGAGGAGAAGATGCCTTCGGCGGCGCCCACCGGCGAGACCACATCGACGCCGAAACCGAGCGTCCGCCCAAGTGCGGCGAGGCCCTCGGTCGTGCCGGTCCGCCCCTTGCCGAAGGAGAAGTCGTGGCCGACCACCACGTGGCTGGCGCCAAACCCTCCTGCCACCACGTCGGCGGCAAAGGCCTCGGCGCTCAACGACGAAAGCTCTTGGTCGAAGGGGATGACGAAGGTCTGATCGAGGCCGAGAGCCTCAAGCAACTCGAGCTTCACAGGCAGCGGCGTCAGCCGGAAGAACGGCACTTCGGGGCTGAAGAACTCACGCGGGTGCGGCTCGAACACGACGGCACCGGCGCGGCGACCCTCAGACGAGGCGATGCGCATCGCCTCGCGCAACACCGTCTGATGGCCGCGATGGACGCCGTCGAAATTGCCGATGGCAAGCACCGCGCCTTTGAGAGACTCCGGCACGTCCCGCCAGACGCGGACAATGTCCATCACCCATCCTTCGATCTCGCCCTATTGGCGCGGCGTCCGCCGGTCGACCATCATCACCGCTTCGCCCTCGACCACGGTCTTGCCGTTGACGGCCCCGGCGCAGGCGAGCGTAGCGCGCGCCTTTTCGGGGTCGAGGCCCGTGACGCGGAGTGTTGCCACCACCTCATCGCCGATATGTACGGGAGCGCGGAATTTCAGGCTTTGCGAAAGATAGATGCAGCCTGGTCCCGGCAGTTTGGTGCCGAGCACGGTGGAGAAAAGGCTCGCGGTCAAGAAGCCGTGGGCGATGCGCTGCTTGAAAATGGTGCCGGCGGCGAAAGCGTCATTCAGATGGACGGGATTGATGTCGCCTGAGATCTCGGCGAAGGCGAGGACGTCGTCATTGGAGATTTTCTTGGCATAGCTCGCTTCCATGCCGACCGAAAGATCCTCGAAATAGTAGCCGTGCCCTAGGCCGCTAGAGCCGTTGCCATTATGCGTCATGTGATTTTTCCTGCTCCCTGCTTGTACAAGGGCAAAATAGCGAAGGCTTTGCTGCACCGCAATAAGGCTGACCGGCGCGCGTCTGGGCGCGAAAAGGCTGCCCCGGTAACGAGCTTAACCCTCCGTTCACGGCCAATCTCTAATCTTGGCGCGTCGGTGCCTGCCCGAGTAGGCCGGACGGGCCAACGCGCCTTTGCTGGTTGGAAGCCTCACGCAACGCCAGAACGAAGGCCGGATCCCGTGAGGATCGGAGGAGATAATGGCTGTCGATCATACCATGCCCGTGCTCATCGTCGACGACTACAAGACGATGATCCGGATCATCCGCAATCTTTTGAAGCAGCTCGGCTTCGCCAATGTCGATGAGGCCGGCGACGGGACTGCTGCCCTCGACATGATGCGGCATAAGCAATATGGGCTCATCATTTCCGATTGGAACATGGAGCCGATGACGGGCTACGAGCTGTTGCGCGAGGTGCGCGCCGACGATCAGCTCTCGCGCACGCCCTTCATCATGGTCACGGCGGAATCCAAGACCGATAACGTGATCGCGGCCAAGAAGGCCGGGGTGAACAATTATATCGTCAAGCCGTTCAACGCAGCGACGCTCAAATCAAAAATCGACGCCATCTTCGGCGAATAGCAAGAACGACAAGGGGACTAGCCATCATGCCAGGGCGTGGGGGATCAACCGCAAGGCGCCGGACGCCAACTCGCGCTCCAGCAGCGCGCAAGGACAGCGGCCGCACGGTTTCAGATGAGATCACGGTGCTTCTGAATACCTTACGCGAGCTCGCCGCCATCCGCAGCACCGCCGAGGACGCTGCCGGGCGTATTCTCGAATCGGCCGAGGGCCTGCTCGCCTTCGCCGATAAAGAGGAGGCGAAAAAGGCGGAAGAGGCCATCATGTCGATCATGACGGCGTGCGGTTTTCACGATCTCGTCGGCCAGCGCGTCACCAAGATTGCCGAGACGCTCGATCGCGTCATCGCCACGCGCATGAAGGGCGCCGATCATGGGCGGCGGCTCGCGGCCCAACCCCGCAAGCGCAAGTCGAAGCTGACCCTCGAAGGACCGGGCCATCCCGGTGCAAGCCAGGCGAGCATCGACGCGCTGTTCAGCGAGAACTAGACTTCACCAGTTAAGCGCGCGCATGGCGCCGAGCGGGCGCCGTTTGGCGTGAGTAAAGAGTTCCGCAAGGTGCCCACCATCGAGCGCGTCGGCGCCTGCCTCCCCGCCGCTGTTGGACGGCACATGCAGTCCGCTCGCCACGAACACGGCATCGATGCCCATACTTGCCGCGCCGGCAATGTCGGTATTGACCCCATCGCCGATGGCAAGGACCTGGTCCTTGGCGATGCTCTCACCCGCCAGGCCAGCGATGGTCTCGAGCGCCAGTATATAGATCGGCGCATGCGGCTTGCCGGCATAGAGGACGCTGCCCCCGAGCTTCTCATAGATCGAAGCAAGCGCGCCGGCGCAATAGACGAGGCGATCGCCCCGCTCGACCAGATGGTCGGGATTGGCACAGATCATCGGTAGCTTCTTCGCGGCAAGCTCACCCAAGAGCCCGGCATAGTCCTCAGGCGTCTCGGTCTCGTCGTCGAACAGGCCAGAGCAGACGACGAGCTCGGCTTCCTCTTGCGTCCCGAGCCTCACCTCGATGCCTTGGAAGATGGGCAGGTCGCGCTCGGGCCCGAGATGAAAGACCACTGCGCCCTTGTGCCTGGCGAGCTCGTGGCGGGTGAGGTCGCCGGAGGTGACTGTCGCGTCATAGGCATCGTCGGGGACGCCGAGACGGCGGAGCTGCTCCTGAACGCCCGGGCTCGGCCGCGGCGAGTTGGAGAGGAGCACCACAATGCCGCCCGTCTCGCGAAAACTCCTCGTTGCGGCAACCGCACGGGGAAACGCTCTATGCCCGTTATGCATGACGCCCCAGATGTCGACGAGCCAGGCGCGATAGCGCGAGCCCAAATCCTTGATCGAGGAGATGACGGGGATTTCGGGGGCGGTCAGCGTCATGGCGCTCGGTTAGAGGCTTGCGCAGACTGGGTCAAGGTCGAGCGCCTGCGCCATTTGTCCCGGCTCGGGCATCGAGCCAGGCGCGGGACTTCCGAAACTTCAAGGACTTAGAAGCAATTCAAGCTCTTGTGATCGCGCTCTTTGCTTGCGCTAAGGCGCGGCCCTTCCCACATTCTGCACGCCGAGGGAGGGTCGGCATAAGGAGATGAAAATGCCTGACCCCCTCAACACTACGTCGGAGGCGACACCGAACACCATGTCCCAAGCCATGTCCAAAGCCACGCCCCGCGTGTTCTTCGCGGCGGGTGCTCTTGCGCTTACCCTTGGCCTCGTTGCCGCTTCTACCCCTGCCGGGGCCGCTCCGATGCAGGCCGGTTCAGGCCTGACCGCTCCCGGTCTCCAGATCGAGGAGGCCGGCTACCGGCGCGCCAAGAGATACCGCCCGCTCTACAACTCCGACTATTACGTTGCTCAAGGCTATGACGTCCGCTCCTACGGGTGCTGCGCCCGGCAGAGCGACGAGATCCGCGAGTTGCAGCGGCTGTTCCCCTCGACCAGCTGGCCGCCGAGCGACCGTTACTAGACGCCGGCACCTCTTTTCGGATTTTTAGAAAATTCGGCGCATTTTGCTCTCTCCGTTCTGACGGTTCCTAGAGAGGTGGTGTGGCATAGGTTTTCCACGCCGCCGGGGCCCGAGAGGAACAAGGCTCGGGGTATCCCCGAGTGGCTGAAATGCGTCGACTTCTCTTGAGCACTTGCGCCGTTTGCGCCCTTGGGTTGTCTGCGGCTTCCACGGCCAATGCCGGCTCGCCGCCGGCGCTACCCGGCATGAGCCGGTCGAGCAGGGAGACAATCCCGACCGTCCGGACCTCGGCTCGGCGGTCCTGGGCTATGGCGACCGTCTCGATGGCGATCTCAGCTACGACGATGGCCCCGAGAGCTTCCTGCACGAGCCCCAAACCGCGGGCGCCGACGAGATGGGCGAGCTGCAAAGGATGTTTCCGTCCTCTGCGTGGCCGCCAAGCATGCGCAACTAGCCATTCATTCCGATAAGGAGACTTGCAGAATGCGTCACTCTTCGATCAAAGCGGGCGCGCTTGCCTTCGCGCTCGGAGGCTTCGCCTTCGCCGGCCACGCTGTGGCCGTTTCCCCCCTTCCCTTGAATGATGTCGCCCCTCTCGCCGTTCCGGTCGTCGACCAGGAGGAGCAGGCCGTCGAGGAACATCTGAACGCCGACGAGATGCCGGCACCCTCGCAGGATCAGGCCGCGAAAAACACCGCTCCGGCAGGGGCTGGCGAAGCGACAGGCAAGAGCGGCGGCGACGTCGAGCAGCAGGAGCTGCAAAACGCCTTCCCCTCGACCGACTGGCCGAAGAAATAAGGCTTGCCAAATTATATGTCAGGTACGCGCCGAGCCTCGGGGCACCGGGGCTCGCGCCGTTTTGCAAAGAGGGTCTAAGCCGCGTCGGCGTCCTCGAGCTCGCGGGAGAGCGCCGGGCCCATCGGCTTCGGCTCGCCGAAGAGATGGCCTTGCGCGAGCGCGACACCATGGTCGAGGAGCTTCGCCACCGAGCTCTCGTCCTCGACCTTCTCGACGATTAGCGTGAGACCGAAGGTTTCGAGATAGCTCTTCATGTCGGCGCCGGGGAGGCCTGCGCCCCTCTCCTCGACGTCGCGCAGGAAGGCCTTGGCGGCGACCTTGACAAAGCGGAAGTGACGGTCGCGGAGGCGGGCGAAATCCACGTCGAGCTCGGTGACGTGGTCGAGGCAGAAGCCGTAGCCGAGAGCGCCCAGCGTATCGAGAGAGCCCAGCTCGGCCGCCCCAAGCCCAAGGATCGCGGCCTGGCTCACCTCGAACGTGAGACTCTCGCTCAAGCTGCTGTTCTCCTCCATGAACTCGACCAGCTCCGGGAAGAACTCGGGATCGAGCAGGGTCTGCACCGAGATGTTGCAGAAGATGCCCTTGATCCTCGAGTCGGCGCTGAGCCGCCTCAGCACCTGCACGCTCTTGACGAGCAGCACGTTGTCGATGAGGGGCATCATGCCGGAGCCCTCGGCCACGGGCAGAAAGGCGGCGGGAAGGATCAGTTGGTCGGACTTGGTCCTGATACGGGTGAATGCCTCGTAGAAGCGGGGCCTCCGCTCGGGAAGCGTTACGGTCGGCTGCAAATAGAGGTCGACGCGGCCTTCCTCGATCGCATGCGCGATGATCTCGAGCATCTCGTCGTCGCCGACGCGCTCATGGGCTCCGGCGGTGGCGCTCTCTTCTGCGCGCGGGACGACATCGTCATCCAGCCCGGCAAGCTCGACGATCTCATCCTCCTCGACTTCGAAAACCGTCAGAGCCTCGCCCGGGACAGTCGCCAAGGGCTCGTTCCTCATTTCCGGCTTGGCAATCGGGGCTGACCGCGCCGGTGCTGCGGCTGGACCCTCCCTCGCCACTGCCGCCGCCGCGGAGGCGACCGCCATATCGCGGGAAAGCTGCTTGATCACGCCTTCGAGCGCCCGGAGGTCGCCCGCGATCTTGTCGCGCTGGCTTCTCGCCTCGCCCTCGAGATCGGCCCGCAGGCCTTCGATCTTGGTATGCACCTCCTCGAACTCCGAGGCGAACTGGTCGAAGCGAGCGAGCCCGCCCACGGTCTCGTTCGACCCATAGTCGGCGACGGCCTGATCGAGCCGCTCGACGCGGTCGTTGAGGAGGTCGAGGCGGGCCACATCATCCTCGACCCGGTCAATGCGCTGGAGGTCGCCATCGATGATCTCGAGCGCTTCCTCGAGCTCATTCAAGCGGTCGGTGACCGGGGCCGAGCGGGTCGAGCGTGCGACCATGAGATAGGAGGCAGCCATGACCATGTAGAGCGAAGCGGCGGCGATCAGAGCCGGTATCTGAGCGATGCCGGAATGAACGATGAGCCCCACCGCGAACGCCGCCGCCGTGACGGCCATGGCGATCAGGACGACCAAGTCGAGCATGGCCAGCCCTCCTCCCGAGGACGCGCTCCGCCTAGAGGTCATGGTGATAGCGGCCCGCAACTCTGTCCCACCCTCTCGCAAAAATCATGCGGCGACAGGCCCCTGCTAGGCAACAGCAATTTGGCAGCCTGTGGGATCTCTTGATAGCAGCCAAGAGGGCCAACGCCAAGACGCGAGCCTCAGCGCAGGCCCTTAAGAAGATGCGCGACCTTGCTCACGATCGAGGCGATAAGAGCCTCCGAAACGACCAGAGCGGGGCCAGCACCAGGGTATCGGCGCGGTTGGC
>JAENXG010000002.1 GCA_016649675.1 Methyloceanibacter sp. | reverse complement strand
CCTTCGACGAGGCGCAGCGCGACGTTCAACATGGCCTTCTCCCTTATTTCACGAGCCCGCATGGGGTGGCAAATGATGCTCCCGGCGCCACCCGTTGCCAGGGCTCCCGAAAGGCGGGCGCACGGAAGGGCGGCATCTCGTAACTGTACCCCTTTTGTTCTCTGTTCGCAATATGTTCTTTCCATCGGCCCCCCCCTGGCAAAGCGCAGAAATCGGCCTGCTTTAATGTCGCATCAATCATGACTATGCTGTGGGATGAGGTTGCCCATGTCCCTAAGCGCAACCGCAGAGATGGGCTGCTCGAAGGATCACGACGCCATGCTCAAAGACCGCCCCTGGCTCAGCTTCTATCTCGGGATGGCACTGCTCACCGTCCTCTTCCAGATTTGGTGGCGCTCGTCCCAATGCGTCGGCCTCGATGGCTGTGGGCCGAGCTTCGCCAAGGCGATCGCGTGGGGCGCTATCTGGCCCGCCTCGTGGATCGTGCTTTTTGCCGGAATCTGACCTGGGCCTGCGGCAAGGCCGAGCCTCCCGCGAATCACGCTGCGTGACCGCTAGAAGCGTTCCGGCTCGCTGACCTGAGCCTTGGCCGCTGGCCGCGCCGCGGGCTTGGCCTCGACCGCCGCGCGATAGCCGAATCGATCGATATAGGGTTTCAGCCGCGCGATGACCTTGCGCTTGAGCGGCTCCGGCAGCTGATAGGACGAGACGCGGTGCTCGGCGCGGTCGCCGAGAAACGCGCGCATCGGCGCTTCCGCCTGCTCGAAGCCGCCAATGTCGAGGCGCGCATAGATGTCGCGCATGTTGACGATCGGGTCCTTGACGAAGTCCTCGTAGCGGAACTCGACGAGGTGCCCCTTCGGGATGAGGTGGCGATCCTCCTCATAGTCCTCGGTGAGGCGCGCGAACATGTCGAGCACATAGTCGTCGAGCCAGGGATCGAGATGCGGCGGATTGTGCAGGCCTTGGGTCGAATAGAGCGCGCGCCAGAGCTTCACCGTCGAGGGAAACACGTCGAGCGGGTTCCGCGCGAGATAGACGTAGCGCGCGTCGGGGAAGAGCTTGGTCAAGAGCTTGAGCCGCGCGGCATTGGCCGGCGTCTTCATCACCAGCCGCTTGCCGCCATGCTTGAGCACAAGGCGCCGGTAGAGCCACATATAGGCGTCGGCCCATTTCCTCTTGGCGGCGTCGGACAGGCCCTTGAAGTCGAGATAGTCGCTGTCGGCGGGGCCAAAACGCGGCCAGGCATGGGTGATGTAGGGCGTCCCCTCGCCCAGTATCATCATGCCGAACTCTTCCTCCTGCGGGCGATCGAAGCCCACGGGCACGTCGTCCTGGGGGCGCTTCTTCGGCAGGAGCACTTTCATCACCTTAGGCAGCGTGCCCTCGGTCAGAAGAAAGTGGTGCGGGAAGAAGCACTCATAGGTGGTGGGGTAGGCAAGGTTCGGATCGGTCGAGAACAGGTCGTGCAGCAGCGTCGTCCCGGTGCGCCAATGGCCGATGACGAAGATGGGCGGCTGGTCGAGGGGCACGCGCTCGGCGCGCCTCCGGTATTTCGCCTCGGAGATCCAATAGAGCACCGAGTTCCACGGCACCCAGAGGAACAATAACAGCGTGTCGGGGATGCAATTCAGCGTGAAGCTGTAGCGGCCACGCTTGAACAGCTTCATCAGTACGCCGAAGCGCATGCCGAACCAGAAATAGATCAGCCGGCCGCCATAGCGCTCGATGGTGAAGGCCGGCATGCGCGGTTTGACGCGGCGTCTTCTTGTGGGCTGGCCGGCTTCTTCCGGCGGCACGATCTCGTAATCCGGCACGCGCAACGGGCTCCGATGCTGGCGCTTCTGGCTTTTCGTTTAACGCCCCGCGTGTAGACGCGAACCGGGCGGAAGGCAAACCCTAAAGCCACCCCGCCGGTGACGCCGGAGGCCGGTCAGAGAAATCGCTTTCCATGGACTTGCGCTTTCGCCCTACGGCTTTTTCTTGCAGGGCGATCGATACGAGATGTGCGCGCCTTTTGCGGGGGGTCCGCTCTCGCGTGCCGTCCGGGCGCTAGCCCTGCAAGGCCGCCTTGACCGCGGCCGCCAGCTCCTTGAGATCGAACGGCTTCTGCAGAAACATGAAGTCCTCGTTCTCGGCCAAATGCCGGCGGAAGGAGTCCTCGGCGTAGCCGGAGATGAAGATGATCTTGAGGTCCGGGCGCTTGCGGCGGAGTTCCTGCATCAAGGTCGGGCCGTCCATCTCCGGCATCACCACGTCGCTGACCACGAGGTCGACCTCGCCTTCGTAGTTGTTGAAGACATCGAGCGCCTCGGCGCCGGTGGTCGCCTCGAGCACATGATAGCCGCGCTGGCCGAGCGCGCGGGCGGCGAAGCTCCTGACCGCGTCCTCGTCCTCGACGAGCAGCACGGTACCGCGTCCGGTCAAGTCCTTCGGCTTCTCGGGAGGACGGCGCTCGATCCGGCTCTGCTCCACCTCACGCGCGGTCTCGATATAGCGCGGCAGGTAGACCCGCATGGTCGTGCCTTGCCCCTCCTCGCTCTCGGCGAAGATGTAGCCGCCCGTCTGCTTGACGATGCCGTAGACGGTGGAAAGGCCAAGTCCGGTGCCCCGACCGATCTCCTTGGTTGAGAAGAACGGCTCGAAGATCTTCTCCTTGACCTCGGCACTCATGCCGGTGCCCGAGTCGCGCACCTCGATCAGCACATACTCGCCTGGCGGTATGTGGCGCTGGCCGAGCTCGCGCGATTCGCGCTCGCTGACATTGGCGGTGCGGATGACGAGCTTGCCGCCTTCGGGCATGGCGTCGCGGGAATTGACGGCAAGATTGAGGATGACCTGCTCGAACTGGTGGAGATCGGCCTTGACCGACCAGAGGTCGCGGGCCTGGTCCAGAGTGAGCTCGATGTTCTCGCCGAGCAGCCGCCCAAGCAGGATGGAGAGCTCGGAGAGCACGTCGCCGAGCTGAAGCACCTGCGGCCGCAAGGTCTGCTGACGCGAGAAGGCGAGCAGCTGGCGCACGAGCCCGGCGGCACGATTCGCGTTCTGCTTGATATTCATGATGTCCTGGAAGGCAGGATCGGTCGGACGGTGGTTCATCAGGAGGAAATCGGAGAAGCCGATGATCGCCGTCAGCATATTGTTGAAGTCGTGCGCGATGCCGCCGGCGAGCTGGCCGATCGCCTGCATCTTCTGCCCTTGCGCGATCTGCATCTCGAGCGCGCGCTGCTCGGTCGTATCGATGGCGTAGGCGATGGCCGCCTCGTTATCACCCTCGGTCTGCTCGATGGGGCTGAGATAGATCCTGCCGCTCCGCTCCCGGTCGCCGGCAAAGGCGATGTCGACGGGCTCGATCAGGCCTTGCCTCGCAATGGCCGCGTCAAGGGCCTGGCGCAGTGCCTGATGGCTCTCTGGCTCGACCAGGCTTTCGAGGCTCACCTTGCGGCCCTCGTCGGCGGCGGCGCTGAACAGGCGCAAGAAAGCGGCATTGGTGGCGCTGATGGCGCCTTGGGCGTTGATGGTGGCAATGGCGATGGGCGCCGAATGGAAGAGCCGGGCAAAGCGGAGCTCCGCCGCGCCCGCCTCCTCGGCTTCTCCCGGCCCCCGGTTGATGACGAGCGCATGGGCCAGGCCGCCACTGCCGCCGGCGCGGGGGAGCCGGTGCAGGATGCGCACGGGGAGGCTCGTGCCGTCGGCCTTGACCAGGTCGATGTCGAAACGCTTGGTCACGCCTTGCGCGTGGCCGCGGCCGGCACGGGCGATCAGCGCCGCGCTGTTCGGCGACATGATCTGCTCGAGCTTAAGCGGCCGGTTGGCGACCTCGGAGAGGTCGAGCCCAAGCCACTGGGCGAGCGTTGCGTTCAGATATTCGATATTGCTGTCGGCGTCGGCGGTGAAGAAGCCGGCCGGTGCGCTGTCGAGATAGACGATCGCCGCTTGCACCTTGGCGAAGCTCGCCTCCTCGCGCGCGCGGTCTTGGGTGATCTCATCGACAAGCCACACGACAAGCGCACCCTTCCGTCCGGAGCGCGGGTCGGGCGGCATGGGCTGAACCGAGATGCGGAACCAGCGCGGAGCAAGCCCCGCATCGTCCTCCCCCTCTCCGGCAGGAGGCAGGCGGAACTCCTCTTTCAGGCTGCGGCCCTGCTGGCTCGCGCGCGCCAGCCGGAAAATGGCTTCGGCGAGATGGGTGTTGCCGGCAAAGGCGCGGTCGGGCGCCGGCACGCTTGCTTCGGGATCGAGCCCGAGCAGGTCGCGATAGGCTTCGTTGGCGTAAAGCACGCGGCCCGTGCCGTCGGCGATCAGCGCCCCTTGCGGCAGATTGTCGACGAAGGCCTTGGTGATGTCGTTGCGGGCGTGCCTCTGGCCGAAATGGAGGATGCCGACGGCGCCGGCGAACAGGCAGAACACGCCCACTACGGCAAGCCCGGCAAGGATGGCGAGCACGAAGGGCTCGGCCATCTCGCGCGACACCATGGCAAGGCCCACGGCGGCGATCGCCAGGGCGAGCGCGAGAAGCACCACAAGGCCTACGCTGCCATCGCGCTCAGTACTATCGGCGGCGGGCGAGGCGTAGCGCATCGGCGCATCGATATCGGTCATGGGCGCAAATTACCCGATTCGAATTGTCTTGCGGGACATTGTCACGGGAAGGCGGTCAAGCCTATGCGGCCTTAGGACCTCCGCCTCCTTGGGCCTCCTCGCCCGCAGCCTTATTCGTACCGGCCCCGCGTGGTTAATGAGCTGTTAAGACGGATTGAGTAGGAAACGTTCGTCCATGCCCGACCCCAACACCATCATCCTCGCCATCGCGACCATTCTGTTCGTGGTCGCGCTCGTCGCGCTCATGGTCTGGGCCTTCCGCACCTTCGTCACAGGCCGCCCAAGCGCTCACGGCTTTCTCCGGCCGCGCGACCGCAGGCTTGGGGTGGTGGAGACGGCCTCTGTCGATGCGCGCCGCAAGCTCATCCTCGTGCGCCGCGACGACGTGGAGCACCTCATCATCACCGGCGGCCCGGTCGACATGGTGATCGAGACGGGCATCAAGGGACGCCCGCATCTTGAGCCGCCGCTCGAGGACGTGATCATCGCCAAGAGCGAGACCAGGCCGGTGCCCGATTTCAGCAAAACCTAGAATTTGGCGGCGTTTTTGGCTTGACTGTAGCCAAAATGCCACATCAGTTTTGCTTGTGGCCGGCAGCAAGTTGGGGTAAACAATTCCTCCGAGCTTGTGGTTGCCCTGTGTTGTTGGGGCGGGTGTGAGGTGACGCCGGTAATCTTACCCCTCATGCCATAAGCGCGCCGGCAGTTCCCTGCTAATGGTCCGACACCGACTGGCTTCGGCCAGTCATGTCAGTCCCCCAAAACTCTCCACTCCCCGCCCTCCAGCGGGGAGTTTTTTTATCGGACGCTGGGGAGCCGGGCGACCACCCGCTGGAGCTCACATGAAGCGCTTGCCTCGTTGTATCAGCCTCGCGCCATTCATCCTTGCCGGCTCTCTCTACCTTGCGGCCACCCCCGCCGACGCCTCCGAGATGCCGAAGGACTTCGTCTATTTGCGCGACATCGATTCCACGGTTGTGCAGGACATGCGCTATGCGGGCGCCAACAACTTCACGGGCGCGAAGGTGCCTGGCTACGAGGCGCCGGAATGTGTGCTGGTGCGGCAAGCCGCCGAGGCCTTGAAGAGCGTGCAGGCGGACGTCCGCGCCAAGGGACTCACGCTTAAGGTCTATGATTGCTACCGGCCCGCGCGTGCCGTGGCAGCGTTCGTGGATTGGGCGAAAAAGCCCGACGACCCTCAGGCGAAGACCGTCTACTACCCCAATCTCGCAAAGGGCGCGCTGTTTCCCGATTACATCGCCACCCGCTCAGGCCATTCCCGCGGCGCCACTATGGACCTTACGCTCGTCCCGCTCGACGCCGGCGCCAAAACCCAGTCGGCACCTGACGACGGCAAGCCCCGGACCTGCACGGCGCCGCAAAAGTCGGAAGCGCCTGACGGCAGCCTCCCCATGGGCACGAGCTTCGACTGCTTCGACGTGAAGGCGAACACGGCGGCATTGGGGCTGAGCAAGGAGGAGCGGGAGAACCGGGCCGCGCTGGTCGAGGCCATGCAGGCGCACGGCTTCAAGAACTACCCGAAGGAATGGTGGCACTTTACGTTACAGCCCGAGCCCTACCCCGAGACGATCTTCGATTTCCCGATCGAGCCGCGGGAGTCCAAGGACTAGGAAGAAATCCACCTAAATCGAAGCGTCATGCCCGGGCGCAGTCCCGGGCATCCACGAATTTCCAGCGCAGGATCGAAGACGTAGACGGCCGGGACAAGCCCGGCCATGACGAGGACTGCTCTAATGCCTGACCTACTCGTCGCGGTAGACGCGCTCGCGCTGCTCGTGGCGCTCTTGCGCCTCGACGCTGAGCGTGGCGATCGGGCGCGCATCGAGCCGCTTCAGGCCAATCGGCTCGCCGGTCTCCTCGCAATAGCCATAAGTGCCGTCGTCGAGACGCACCAGAGCGGCATCGATTTTGGCGATCAGCTTGCGTTGGCGGTCGCGGGCCCTAAGCTCGAGCGCGCGCTCGGTCTCGGAGGTCGCCCGGTCGGCGATATCGGCATGTTGCGCCGAATCGTCGTGCAGGTGCTGCAGCGTCTCTTTGGTCGAGCGGAGAATCTCGTCCCGCCAACTGAGCAGCTTCCGGCGGAAATAGGCCCGCTGGCGCTCGCTCATGAAAGGTTCGTCCTCCGATGGCCGATAGTCGTCGGGGATTCTTTGTTTGGCCCGCATGGTCGTTTCCAGACGCATCCGTTTCCTCTTTGGTCTTAAAGACCCTGCTCCCCTTGACCGGCTCACGCGTGGTTAGCGATCTCCACCGGGCAGCCACGTATTTACGGAAGCGAGTCGACAAGTCAAGACAGCAGACGCGCTTGACAAAGGCGCGAAGCATCAGGACTGGGATGATTGCAAATCCGTCATATTTGCGGCACGCGACGGCGACTGGCCGAGCCCAGTTTTTGGGCAGCGATCGCCTGCTCGGGCGCGTGGGGCACCCAATGCTCAACTCTTTCGCCGCCGGCTCAGCCGCGCTAAGAGGCGCTTGGCGCGGGGGCCAGAGCGCAAAGGACGTGTCGAGGCGTGCCGATCTTCACCTATACCCAAGGCATCGGCGACGCCTTCCGCAATATCGGCGACTTCGCCTCCGATCTCGTGACCCCCACCGTGAGGCTCGGCGTGACCGGGCTCGCCCGCTCAGGCAAGACGGTATTCATCACCGCTCTGGTGCACAATCTCATCGCCGATGGGCGACTTCCCTTCTTCAATGCCGCCGCGCAAGGCCGCATCTTGCGCGTCTATCTGGAGCCGCAGCCCGACGACGCCGTGCCCCGCTTCGAATATGAGAAGCATCTCGCCGACCTCACCGCCGCTCCGCCGAGCTGGCCCGACAGCACGCGGCGCATCAGTCAGCTCCGGCTCACGGTCGAATATGCCACGGCGAGATTCTGGAAGCGGCAGCTCGGCCGCGAGCGGCTGCATATCGATATCGTCGACTACCCCGGCGAGTGGCTCCTCGATCTGCCGCTGCTCCGCCTCGACTACGCCGAGTGGTCACGCAGCGCGATCGAGCAGAGCCGGACGCCGGGCCGCAAGAAAGCCGCCAAGGCGTGGCATGCATCGCTTAGCCTGGTCCATCCCGCGGACCCTGCCGACGAAGCACTTTCGGAAACGCTCTCCAATCAGTTCAAGGCTTATCTGCGCGAGACCCGCGCCGACCCTTACGCTCTCTCGACACTTCCACCCGGCCGCTTCCTCATGCCGGGCGATCTTGCCGGCTCGCCGGCGCTGACCTTTGCGCCCCTCGATGCGAAGGAAGAAACGAGTTTCCCGCGCGGCTCACTGTGGACGATGATGGAGCGGCGCTACGAAGCCTATAAGACCCATGTGGCGCGGCCCTTCTTCCGCGATCATTTCGCCAGGCTCGACCGCCAGATCGTGCTCATCGACGTGCTCACGGCGCTGAATGGCGGACAGGCGGCAGTGAGCGACCTCGAACGCGCCATGACTGAGATCCTCGAATGTTTCAGGACCGGCGCCAACAGCCTGTGGTCGAGCCTGTTCAGCCCGCGCATCGACCGCATCGTGCTCGCCGCCACCAAGGCCGATCATCTCCATCATCAAAGCCATGACCGGCTCGAGGCGATTCTTGCCAAGCTCACCGGCAGGGCCATGGCGCGGGCGCGTTATGCCGGCGCCGAAATGAAGGTGCTGGCGCTTGCCGCCGTGCGCGCGACCCGCGAAGGCGAGGCCAGGCGGAACGGCGAGAAGCTTCCTTGCATCGTCGGCTATCCGCTTCCCGGCGAGACCATCGGCAGACGCACTTTCGACGGCAATGAGGAGTTCGCCATCTTCCCCGGCGACCTTCCTGCCGATCCGGAGGCGGCGCTGAAAGGCTGGCACACCGAGGAGGGCGAGATGCGCTTCGTGCGCTTCCGTCCGCCTAATCCTGTCCTGCTACCTTCCGGTGGCTTCGCGCCCTTCCCAAATATCCGGCTCGACCGCGCCATCGAGGCGCTGATCGGAGATCGCCTCGCATGAGCAAGACGAAGCACCGCAAGCCCACCGCCTTCAGGGTGGAAGACGTCGAGCTGTTCGAGCCGCCGGTTTTGCCGGTACCGCTTGCCACGGAGTCCGCTGAACTGCCCGTGCCGTGGGTGCGCACCATGCCTGACCTCGGCCGCGGGCTGCGCTGGGGAACCATCCTCATGGGCGCCCTTGGCGGACTCATAAGCCTCGCCGCCTCGCTCTGGCTCTACGACTGGGCGCTGTCGCTGATCGCACGGGACGACTGGATCGGCTGGGCAGCCGTCGGTCTGTTAGGTCTCGTTCTTTTCGCGCTTCTGATGATCATTCTCCGCGAGGCGGCGGGGCTCGCGCGCCTCGGGCGTCTCGGCAAGATCAGGCACGAGGCGGACAGCGCCGCACGCCAGAACGACAAGCCGCTTGCCGTCGATGTCGCCGCGCGGCTGAAGCGCCTCTATGGCGGACGCAAGGACCTCGCCTGGGGATTGGCGCGGCTTGCCGAGCATGAGCACGACATCATGGATGCCGCCGAGCTGTTGCGGCTTACCGAGCGCACGCTGGTCGCCCCGCTCGATCCCTTCGCGCGCGGCATCGTGGCGGCGTCGGCCAAGCGCGTGTCGGTGGTGACGGCGGTGAGCCCGGGCGCGCTGATCGACATGCTGTTCGTGGGCACCGAGAATTTGCGCATGCTGCGCCGGCTCGCCACGCTTTATGGAGCACGGCCCGGCACGCTGTCGCTGCTCAAGCTCGCGCGCATGGTGGTGACCCATATCGTCCTGACCGGCGGCATTGCGCTCGGGGACGACGTCATCCAGCAGATGATCGGCCACGGGTTGACGGCCAAGCTCTCCGCGCGCCTCGGCGAAGGCTTGTTCAACGGGGCGCTGACCACACGGATCGGCATCGCGGCCATCGATGTGTGCCGGCCGCTTCCCTATATCGAGGTTCAGAGGCCACGCTTCCGCGAGCTTGTCGCCGAGGTCGCGGGCGTGCGCTGAGCGGCGTGTTAGCTTAAGAGAACGCTCAGCCTAAGAGCCGGCAACCGTCGACCGCGACCTGCTGCGAGCGGCCGTCCTTGAATTTGAGCGTGACCGTGATCTTGTCGGCGCAGGTCAACCCGCCGGCGCTGATGCGGAACCCCGTCTTCTGCTCGCTCGAGATTTGCGACTGGGGCATCACCGCGGGCGTGTTGAAATCGTAGGTGACGGCGGCGAGAAGTTGCTTCATCTCCTCGGGAGGCTCGAGCCAGAGCTCGAAATGGAACAGCGGCCGGCCGCGATCCTCGCCCTTGATCTCGGTGGCCTTCGCCTTCACCCAACCCTCGACATCGGCGCTCGCCGGAAGCTGCGCAGGCGGTAGCGCAGGGTGCGGCGCTTCAGGCGCTGCCGGTTCGGCTGGCTTGGCCAGTGAGGCCGTCGCGTCGACCGGCCCCTCGAGCGGCACAGGTTCGGTCGCGGCCCAAGGGAGCACTTCCCTCCCCGCAGAATCTGCGGCGAAGGACTTATGCTCGGAGGGTTCGGCGTGCTCCCGATCCCAGGACGGCTCGTCTGCCAGACCGTCGAGCCGAGGCTCCCCGGCCGGAACGGGTGCGTCCTCCGCCTTCGCCGCCGAAGGGGCCGGTTTCGGCATGCTCTCAACTTCGGGAAGCTTGGCGACCACGCTCTCGCCGCCGTCATCGTTCGCTTTGGCGATTTGCGCTTGCGGCGCGCCATCTCTGCCATCCGCGAAGCGGACGAGATAGAGACCGGGAATCCCGACCGCTCCCGCGAAAAGCACGAGAACAGCCTCGAACGCGACCAAACCCGCAACCAACGCTAGACTGATCGTGCGGGCGCCACGGTGGTTGCCCACAGCACGCATGGATCTACCCGGGAAAACGCCGCCAGGAACGCGCAGAAACCCACTCGCGCGAAGGCGTTAGTTTAACCATCTTCGAGGCCATGGGAAGCGCTTCATCCAGCAAGCGCGTTCCCCTCGGGCCCTTTGCGCCAAGGACGGGATTGAGCCTGCGGCAACGGACCCAGGCGATGGCATCCCCCGCTCCAGTTCCTCACGTCGCCACCAGAGCGGTGGATAGCGGGGATAAGCCTCTCCTTCCCCCATGCGCCTCGCGCTTGCTCATGTATGCTTGGTTTGTGACTGGAGCGGTTGTGGAAAGTGCCGGTGGAGAAATCCGGCGGCATCGGAAGCAGACGTGAAGCTCACGGGGCAAGGCAAGCCCAATGTCGTCCATTGCCATGGGCGGCTAAAGGCGGAGGAATGAGCAAGTGCAAAGTGCCGCGGTCTGGCGGCACCGCCGCAATACCGTGAGGCGGAACCGACAGGGTACTTTGCGCCGCGCATGCCACCGCTGATCAGGCTCCAGCCCGGCCAGGGCGGGAACCACGTCGTAGCAACGCGACGCTAAATAAGGACCGAGGTCGGGTCACGCCGCCGCTGCATGGGCAACCATGGAGCCGAGCGCGTGGTCCAGAGACCGAAAGGTCTCGGCGAGCGCCGACTGATCGTCCCGAACGGGCGTGAGGCCGACATCGTACAGGGAGGCGGGGCCGCAAAGCTCCGCCTTTCCTGTTTTTAGCGCCCGTTTCAGCCCGTTATCGCCCCTTTAGCTCCCGGCGCGCGACCGATAAGATCGCCCCGCCATGGGAGGGACCTCAAAGATCGCGGTCTATGCGGCATTTGCCGCGGCGCTCCTCGTTGCTCTGTCGGCATGCAGCAGCGTGGGCAAGCTCAGGAATAAAGAAGGCGCGTCCACGGAGATCGAGGCCCGCACCGTGGCGCCCGAGGATCCTCTGGCGAGGCCGATGCAGGTGGGGTGGACCTCGGCGCGGGCGACCCATTGCGGCTTCGTCTTCAATCCCGATCAGCTCCGATCCGACTTCCTCGCGGCCGAAGCGCGCTCAGGCATACCGCCCGAGCAGATACCGAAGATCGCGCGCGCCTACGACTACACCCGCCAGTCGGTGTTCGACACCATCAAGGACGACCTCAACTACTGCAACAAAGAGCGCACCGCAGCGATCAGGCTCGACCTCAACCGCTTTCTCGCCGGGGACTACACGCCCTCGGCGCGCATGGCGCGGTGAGCGCCGCCGTTCGCGGCTAAGGTGCCGGCGTGGGTTCGGTCAGAGGCTTTGGCAGCGGAGAGTAAGACGGGCTCTGCGGGTCCGAGAGCCGAGGTGCCGGGTGCGATGCCGCTTCGGATGCGGCGGGCGCCTGCGGTTCCTGTGCGATGCGCGCAGCAAGCTGCATCAAGCTTGCTTGGTCGCCCTCTCCGGCAAGGAGATAGGCGATACCGTCTTCCGACCACGCCACGCTTCCGATCGTGCCATATTGCTTGAAGACGGCGCCGCTCCCTTCCCCACCTTTCTTTGCGTAGAGCGCAAGGGGCGCGCCGCTCGTGCCGAGATATAAGAGTTGCGCCAGAGGCTCCTCGCCTGCGCGCAAAAGCTGGGCCCGCACGAAGCGGAACCCTTGGGGCTGAAGATCGGGAAGCTTGAGGCCAGGCCCGATCGCCTGGCCGAGCTGGAAGGCGATGAGGTCGTGATTGCCCTGGCTCTCAAGGCCAACCTCCAAGCTTGCGCGGCCGAGAAGTGCTTGCGCGCGTGCGGCCTCCTCCTGCCATGAGGGTGGGAGGCTGCCCACAGTGTCCGGATCGGTCGCGCCGGAAGGATGGCGGGCGAGCTCGGGCATGACGAGCGGCCAGCCATAGCCGGCGATCGCCAGAACGAGCGCGGCGGCGAGGCCCGCGCCGGCAAGCGCAACCTTCGCCGCGGTCGCCCACTCGATGAACACTCCGGGGCGTTGCGGACCAGACTTCGCCGAGACGTCGATCTCTTCGCCGGCGAGGATGGCCTCGAAGGCTGCCTCGAGCCGGCCGTGGGCGTCCTTCAGCGCATCGACACGCCGCGCGATGACGTCGTCTTGCGCAAGCACCTTCTCCACCGCGCGGGTCTGTTTGCGTGCCAGCTGTCCGTCGACATAGGCCACGAGCAGTTCGTCGCTGAGTTCGGTCATGATAGTCCCTTGCTAGGCCCTTCCGGGTAGAGCGTCTCGATCGTGGCGCCCGGCAGCATTTGCCCGCGCGCGCTCAGCCGGTCGGCGAGAGTGGCGCTGATGCGGACGAGACGTACCCCGATCGTGTCGGCTGGAACATCGAGCACGCGCCCCGCATCGATGTGGTCGAATCTCTCGCCATAGACGAGGAGCAGGGTCAGGCGCTGCTGCGGCGGCAAATTGCCGAGGAAGCTCGCTGTCAGCGCGTCGACCTCCGCACCCCCCTCTTTGCGGAAGAGACGCTCGAAGCTCGCATCGTCGGTCTTCGCCTGGCCCATGGGATCGGCGTGGCCGCGCAGCTCGTTCAGCCAATGCCGATAGAGCTCGGCGAAGGCCCAGCGATCGAGCGCCGTGCCCCGCTGGTAGCGGTGCTGCTCGGCGAGCATGCGTTGAAGCGCCCGGCCAAGGAGTGCGGTACCTTCCTTGCGCGCGCCCACCATCAGGTCGGCAAAGCGCTTCAGCCGCGGCAGCATGGCAATGAGGCCGGGCCGTATAGATTCGTGGAATTCCTCTGCCTGCACCTAGTCGTCCCCCGCCGCTTGGGTGAGTGCTGGCCGCGCGGAAACACCCCACGCGAATCAAAAGGATAGCATATTTGGGGGGACCAAGCCTGGCGCCCTTGAAGCGGCTGGCAAAAAGCGCTTGCTTTGGGCGGCAAGCTGCCCAATCTTTGCGCAAGCGCGGGGATAATTGTCCATGTCGGTCGTACCCCACAGGTCGGATAAGGCGGGATCGCAGCCCATCGCACCGTCGCGCCGGCGCGTCAAAGACCTCGCAACGAACGCGCTCGCCGCAAGCCGCGAAGCGTGGTCGAAGATGGTTGGCCGCAAGGCAGCCCCCGCCGCCGCGACCAACGACCGTGCCGCTGAGCGCGTGGCGCGTCTTGCCGACAAGACGAAAAATCGAACCGCGACCGCGGTCGCCGCGAGCAAGGTCGGGATCGCGCGCGCCGTCGAGATCGGCCGCGACAATGTCTTGCCCGAGCTCGAGCGCACGGGCGCCATGCTCAAGGATCTCACGCGTCCCGAGCGGCTGCGGCACGACTACCGCGAATATCTCATCCGCCTGCATGAGCGCGTGCTCGACCGCCACACCGAGTCGCTCTTCTTCGTGCCGACCAAGGACCACGTGGCGCTCGCGGGCCTGACCATCCGCGGCGAAAATCGGCAATATGGGCACGACTACCGGCCGACGCCCTGCGCCCTGTTCGCCTGGACGCTCGCCTCAATCGATTACGATCTCTCGCGGCTGACCTTCGTCGATTACGGCGCGGGCAAGGGGCGCGTGCTGCTGCTCGCCTCAGAGCACCCCTTCGCCGCCATCGGCGGCATCGAGTTCGCCGAGGAGCTGCACGACGACGCCATAATGAACATCGCCCAGTTCCCGCGCAGCCGCATGAAATGCCGCACGGTCGAATGCGTGCTCGATGATGCGAGCGCGCTCGGGCCGCCCGAGGGCGAGTCCGTCCACTACTTCTTCAACCCGTTCGCGCGGGAGGTGTTCGCCGAGGTGTTGCATAACCTCGTCGTCTCCTACCGCAAGCGGCCGCGCCGGCTCTATCTCATCCTCATCGATCCGGTGGCGACCGATCTCATTGACGAGAGCGGCGTGTTCCAGCGTCTCGAGCTGCCCCTGCAGGAGCGCATCAAGGTGAAGCTGTTCAGCCCCTACGAGATCTCGCTCTACCGCTCGCTGGCCTGACAGCGCGCGTTAAGCACCAGCTAGATCATCGAATTCGTCATGCCCGCGCTTGTCGCGGGCATCCACGATTAAGACCTCGCCAAGGTGAAAGACGTGGATGGCCGGGACATGCCCGGCCATGACTCGTGAGGGGTTTCACGGCCGCGAAACCAGACGACCAACGACGCGAGGCGTCACTTCACGCCGAGCTTCTTCTGCAGGCTCGATGACGACGTGGTGTATTGGAAGATCAGCTTCTTGTCGGGATAGACATATTTATGGGCCTGCTGCGCCATGAGCGCGGCCTCGTGGAAGCCCGACAGGATGAGCTTCAGCTTGCCCGGATAAGTGTTGATGTCGCCGATGGCGAAGATGCGGGGCTCGCTCGTCTCGAACTTCGCGGTGTCGACCGGGATCAGGTTCTCTTGCAGATTGAGGCCCCAGTCGGCGACCGGCCCAAGCTTCATGGTGAGACCGAAGAAGGGCAGCATGACCTCGGCAGGCTGCTCGAAGGTGGCACCGTCGGCGCCCTTCACCGTCACCGAAGTGAGCTTGCCACCCTCCCCGTGCAGCTCCGTCACCTGACCGAGCTTGAAGCTGATATCGCCGCTCTCGACGAGTGCGAGCATCTTCTGCACCGACGCCGGCGCGGCGCGGAACTCGGCGCGGCGGTGCAGCAGGGTCAGCGACTTGGCGACCGGCTGCAAGTTCAAGGTCCAATCGAGCGCTGAATCGCCGCCGCCGACGATGAGCACGTCGCGGCCCCTGAAATTCTCCATCTTGCGCACGGAGTAGAAGACCGATGTTCCTTCGTAATGCTCGATGCCGGGAAGCGGCGGCCGCTTCGGCGTGAAGGACCCGCCGCCCGCGGCGATCACGAGGATCTTGCATTCGAGCTTGGTGCCCTCATCGGTGGTGAGCCTGAAGCCGTGATCGAGGCGCTCGAGACTTTCGACCCGCTGATTGAAATGGAACTCGGCACCGAAGGGCTTGATCTGCTCCATGAGCCGGTCGGTCAGCTCCTGGCCCGTGACCACGGTAAGCCCCGGGATGTCGTAGATGGGCTTCTCGGGATAGAGCTCGGCGCATTGGCCGCCGGGGCGGTCGAGAATGTCGACGACATGGGCCTTCACGTCGACGAGGCCGAGCTCGAACACGGCAAAGAGGCCCACGGGGCCTGCGCCCACGATGACGGCGTCGGTCTTGATCACGTCCTCTGACATGGCAGAGCTCAGAATTGCTTCTCAGGGATGCGCACCACGAGGCCGTCGAGCGCATCGGTAATCTTGATCTGACAGCTCAGCCGGCTCTCCGGCCTGATGTCGAAGGCGAAATCGAGCATGTCCTCCTCCATCTGCTCTGGGCGCCCGGTCGGCTCCCGCCAAGCCTCCGCCACATAGACATGGCAGGTCGCGCAAGCGCAGGCGCCGCCGCATTCGGCGGCAATGCCGGCGATCGAATTCTTCACCGCGGCCTCCATCACCGTCATGCCGGGCTCGGCCTCGACCACCCGCTCGACCCCGTCGCTCTGAATAAAGGTGATCCTGGCCATGACATTGGCGGGCTGAGCTGTCGTCCAATCTTGGGGACCGGGCAGAGGCTGACACTCGCGCCCGAAAGGTGTAGGCGCGAGAAGGAGTGCCCGCTCGCGGCCCGTGCTCTATAGGGCAATTGAAAGTGAGACTCCAGCGCCTTCGCGGCGCTTTTTATTCGGGTCCGCGCGTCAGCTGTCCATGAGCAGCGAGCCGATATAGGTGTTGGCCTCGCTCAACGAGGTTTCGACCTCGCTTATGCTGCGAGCCCGGGAATTGGCCAAGGCGTCGCCCGAGAGCGCCTCGGCGCGTTCGGCAGCCTCCGCTGTGCGCCAGGCGCCGATGGCCCGCGCCGATCCTTTGAGCGAATGGGCTGCGTCTTTCCAGTCCTTGTCGGACTGCGCCCCGCTAAGCCGCTCGAGATAGACGAGCGACTGCGTGCAGAAGAGCTCGAGCACCTCGCGCTCGAGCGCGCGCTCGCCGAGGGTGAAGCGCGACAGGTAGACGAGATCGACGGGTCGCACGGACCCCTTCCGCCCTTGGGGCCCGCTTTCGATCCATGCCGCCGCCATTTCACTCGCCATGAAGTTCTCCCCCTCGATTTGTCCGTATCGGGCGCCTAGTCCTCACGTCCGATTGGGACGCTTTTTGGGTGCAGTGCAGAAGGAGGCGAGGCGATTTTGTGATGGCCTTAAGCGGCGCAACCGTTACCTTCCTGCAACCAAGGCATCCCTTCTTACGCAATTCGCACCCTCTGGGCACCAGAATCTGCCAGCAAAATTAAAGTCTTATGGCGCGTAAACCATACCTGCCGATTAAACTTTTTTTAGCCCTAAAAATTCGTTAACGATGAAGGCAGAGGGGGAATGCGTCGGGGGCCCTTCCGGATAGACTCTTCCGGGAGCTAGCGCGGTGCCCGCTTACGCTACGCGCCGCTTGCGGGGTTGGGGTATAGGGCGCGCACATTCTCTCATATAGTTTCGTCGGTGCGAGGAACGCGTTATGGCGCAAGAGCAAGCGAAGTCGCCGTCTGGGACAGCAGTGCCGGGAGCCAAGGACCAGAGTCCAAATCCTCTTGAAGCGATGACCCGGGCACGGGAGGAAAAGTCGGGCGATGCCCCGATCCTCGACCGAGGCATCGATATTCCAAAGCGAACCACTTTGGCCGAGCGGCTGAAAGCCGAGCAGCGGAAGCGCGATGGCGGCGGCGGCGAGCAGAAAGCGCGCGAGGCCGCGTTCGCCGACCCAAAACGCGAGGCGTTCGCCGACCCAAAACGCGAAGAGCCGAAGCCGCTGCAGCAGCAGCCCGAGGAGGCGAAGCCGCCGCTCGAGTTCGCCGAGGTGGCGCCAGGGGCCGGCACTCCGCCTCCCCCGCGGCAATTCACGCGGACGCGGCGCCCGGCCGGTCCACCCCCGCAGCGGAGATTGTCTGCCCCGGCCAACGACGACCTCCCCTCGATTGGCGGGCTGATCTTCGCCCTCCAGCAAAGGCCGTCGCGGACGCCGTTCCTCATCGCGCTGGCCACATCCGTCGCCTGGTTCATCATCGGCGGCTTCTTTGCCTTCGGGCTCATCTCGGCTCAGGTTGCTGCGGGCGGCGTCTCGGGCCTAGCCGGCAGCGCCTCGGCGCTCACCGCGGCCGTCGCCATCCTCGTCCCTATCGTCATTTTCTGGTTCCTGGCACTCCTTGTCTGGCGCGCTCAGGAGCTCCGCCTGATGGCCTCGGCCATGACCGAGGTCGCGGTCAGGCTCGCCGAGCCGGACAAGCTTGCCGAACAGTCGGTCGCCTCGGTCGGGCAGACCATCCGCCGTCAGGTGGCGGCGATGAACGACGGCATCTCACGCGCCATCGGGCGGGCGAGCGAGCTCGAGGCCATGGTGCACAGCGAGGTCGCGGCGCTCGAGCGGTCCTACGGCGAAAACGAGCTTCGCGTCAGGAACCTGATCAGCGAGCTTGCCACCGAGCGCGAGGCGCTTGCCAATAACAGCGTGCGGGTCAGCGAGGCGCTGAAGGGCGTAGGCGCGCAAGTCGCCCGCGATATCTCCACCGCGTCGAGCACGATCGACAAGAAGCTTGCCGAACGCGGCCTGCAACTCACTGAGCTTCTCGTGAGCCGCTCGAGCGAGGCCGCCGAGCAGGTGCACAAGGCCCAGGCCCGGGTCACCGAGGCCGTGCCCGGTCTGCTCGAGCGCTTGAGCAAGGAACAGGGGCGCCTCTCTCAGGTGATCGAAGGGGCGACGCAGAACCTCGCGGCGCTCGAAAGCGTCGTGGTGCAGCGGACCACCTCCCTCGACAAGACCATGAAGGAGCGCACCGAGGCCCTGCAGACCTCGCTCGCCACCCGCATCAAGGGGCTCGAGACCTCCGTCGCGCAAGGCGCCATCCTCCTCGACAAGACGCTAAAGGAGCGCACCGAGACCTTCGCCGCCTCAATCGGCCAAGGCACGGCTGGGCTCGACAAGACGATGAAGGACCGCACCGAGGCCTTCACCGGCCTCGTCTCGCAAGGGGCGGTGTTGTTCGACAACACCCTGAAACAGCGGACCGAGGCGCTGACGGTCTCGATTGGCCAGGGCGCCGCGGCCCTCGACAAGACGCTGAAAGACAGCACCGAGGCGTTGAATGCCTCCGTCGCTCAGGGCGCGGTGGTGCTCGAGAAGACGCTCAAGGACCGCACCGAGGCCTTCACCGGCCTCGTCTCGCAAGGGGCGGTATTGTTCGACAACACCCTGAAACAGCGGACCGAGGCGCTGACGGTCTCGATTGGCCAGGGCGCCGCGGCCCTCGACAACACCCTGAGACAGCGCACCGACGCGCTGACGAATACGATCGACGCGCTGACGAATACGATCGGCCAAGGTGCCGTGATCCTCGACAAGACGCTGAAGGATCGCACCGAGGCGTTCGTGGCCCAGGTCGGCCAGGGCGCCGGCCAGCTCGACAAGGCGCTCCGCGACCGCACCGAGGCGTTCACCGGCCTCGTCTCGCAGGGCGCCGTGGTGCTCGACAGGACATTGCAGGAGCGGACCAACGCCCTTGCCAACGCGATCGGCCAAGGCGCCGCCATGCTCGACAAGACGCTGATCGACCGCACCGGCGGCTTCAACGCCATGGTCGACCAGCGCGCGTTGCTCCTCGACAAGCAGCTTATCGACCGCACCGGCGCCTTCGCCGCGGCACTCGATCAGCGCGCCTCGCTGCTGGACAAGTCGCTGCATGACCGCACGGCCCAGTTCATCACGGCGATCAATCAGGGCACCATGGCGCTCGACAAGTCCCTCGCCGAACGTGCCGAGGGCTTCACCAACTCCCTGCTCCAGCGCGTGCGGTCTCTCGAGACCGCCATCAGCCAGCAGACCGGCACCCTCGACAAGACCATGACCGAGCGCGCCCAGGCGGTCATCATGGCGCTCGCCGAGCGGCTCAAGGCGATCGACTCCACCTTCAGCCAGCGCACCGCCGAGACCGACAGGATGCTCGGCGAGCACGCGCGCGCGACCGAGGCGACCTTCGGCAAGCAGACCGCCCAGCTCAACCAGGTGCTCGCCAACAACTCGGCGATGATCCGCCAGACCGCCGATCAGGTCGGCGCGCAGTCGAAGGAGGCCGTCACCATCCTGACGAGCCAGACCCAGACGCTGCGCGACGTCTCCCGCGGGCTGCTCGAGCAGATCCACGGGCTCACCCAGCGTTTCGAGAACCAGGGCCAAGCCATCCTCACCGCCGCCAAGGCGCTCGATTCGTCAAACACCAAGATCGACTCGATCCTCGAGGGCCGGCATCAGGCGATCATCGCGCTCCTGCATACGGTCAACACCAAGGCGAAAGACCTCGACAACATGATGCGCTCCTACGCGGGCATGCTCGAGAACGCCATGTCGGGCGCGGAGGCGCGGGCGAAGCAGGTTGGCAGCGCGCTTGCCCGCGACACGGCCGGCCAGGCGCAGCAGGCGCTTGCCCAGATTGAGCGTCTGCGCGAGGAGGCGCAGGCCCACACCGCGCGCGCGGTCACCGATCTCAAAGGCAGCTTCGAGACGATTATCACCCAGATCGGCCGGCAGCTCGAGCAGATGCGCGGCCAGTTCGACAACACCTCGCGCGGCATGCGCGAGGCCGCCAAGCAGACGGCGACCGATCTCGACGGTATGCGCCAGGACATGCAGCGGCGCATGGAAGCGCTGCCGGAGCATACCGCGCAAGCTACGGCGGCAATCCGCAAGGCGATGACCGACCAGCTGAAAGAGATCGAGGCGATCACCCCCGCGCTAACCCGGGCGGCGACGCAAGGTACGGCTACGCAACTCGCCGCCATACAAGCCAACGCGCCGGATCCCTACCGGCCGCCTGCGATGCCACGGGTTGAGGCAAGGCCTTCCGCCCAATACGACCTGCCGCCTGTTGCGCGCCCGGCTTCCTTCCCGCCACGCGCCGAGGAGGCGAGGCCCGCCGCAGGACAATTCGACCTGCCGCCACTACCGCATTTCGACGCGAGAGGCCGCCCTGTTCAGGGCCAGGACGGTGGCGATCTCGGCCAGGTCGCGGGCGGTCTCGCCCAACAGCTTTCGGGTGCTCCGCAGGCCCCGCGCGGCGGTGCTTGGGGCGGCGGGGATCTTCTCCCCCGCGCACCTGAGCCCGACCAGGGCTACGCGGCCGGCGGCCAGGGCTTCGGCACCCGCGCCGCGCCAGTGCAGGCGGCAAGCCCGAACGGCCAGCTGCGCCTCGATGAGATCGCGCGCGCCATCGACCACCGTACCGCGGCCGAGGTCTGGCAGCGGTTCAGGGCCGGCGAGCGCGGCGTGCTTGGGCGTCACATCTACAGCCTCGACGGCCAGACGACGTTCGACGAGATCTCCCGCCGCTACGATCGCGAGGGCGAGTTTCGCGTGACCGTGGACCGCTATATCGGCGATTTCGAGCGGTTGCTCGGAGACGCCGAGCAGTCCGATCCCGACGGCAGGATGCTGCAGAGCTACCTGACCTCAGAGAACGGACGCGTCTATCTTCTGCTGGCGCATGCGAGCGGTCGCCTGCGCTAACCAATAGGTTTAGGCTCCCCCAGCCTTGGGCCCCTGTCCTCCCCTGAAAAGGAGGGCGGGGGCCAAGTATTTCCAAGCCGCGGCTCTTGAGCCAAAGACACAGTCACCCGTTATGGCCGGGCTTGTCCCGGCCATCCACGTTTTGGTGCTTGGATAGAAATTCGTGGATGCCCGGCACAAGACCGGGCATGACGCGTCATGAGAGACGATTTGCGCGGCTAGACGCGGCGCGAGGCGACCCAGGCGGTGGTGTCTTGCAGCACCTCGGTGAAGGCCTGGTTCAGAGCGGCAACGGCATCGTTCGGACTATCGGTCGTCGCCGGCACGCGGGCACTGAAACCCTTGGTGGCCACCACCTTGCCCGAGCTCACATTGATCAGCCGGGCAAAGATCTCGATCTCGGCGTTGGCCTTGCCGCTGGACACATCGATCTGGAAGGAGCGCAACTCGGTGGCGAGAGCGTATTGGCCGTTGGAGGCGCTGACGGCCTTGACCGCGCCGGAATTCTGGAAGGTCTCGATGATGCGCGCCTGCACGAGGCGCGGCAGCCGGTCGCTCCAGGCGATGCCCTTGTAGTAGGAAACCTGGTCGGCGCTCGGGCGCACCATGAGACGGTCCGTCTCGAGCGCGTGCACGGCGGTCGGCTCGTAAACCACGAGCTGCCACGGCGCGGGCCGCGCGGTGCCGGCGAAGGAACGCGGTGCGACGAGATCGTAAGTGGTCGGCGGTCTTGTGGAAGCCAACGCGCAGCCGAGCAGGCCCAGGCAAAGCAAGCCTGCAGCGAGCATTGGCGCGGATCGCGACATGTCCGATCGCCCCCTGTTAGGAGACACGCCCCATTCCCTCGAGGGTGCCCTATTGTCCTTTTGGAGTGTATTCCGGAACTTGGTTTCCACCAAGCAAAAAGCCTTTTGGATCAGCCTCTAGCTTCTCCAGAATCCGGTTCAGCGTTACCGCCGTGCGCCGTCCCTCGCGCATGAAATTCCCGAATTCCTGGAGGCTATCCTTGGCCTGGCGGGTGAGCCCGTCCATGTTGTCCCCGAGAGAGACTTGGAGCTTGCCCGACAAGGTCTTGAAGTTCTCGGCGCCATCTTTCACGTCGCCGATGGCAAGGCCGATGTCGTCCTTCTTGGCGTTCAGCATGGTGGTGAACTGCTCGACATTGGTCACCGTCGTGTGGATCGAATCCTGGTTCTCGGCGACGAGGTCGTTCAGCTTGGTCAGGAGCGCGTTGGCATTGTTCATCATCGCCGGCGCGGCATCGAACAGGCCCTGGCCTCCGCCGGAATCGGCCTTGATGGTCGGGATCGGGTCTTCGGCGGTCGCGACCAGGAAGGGCGAGTCCGGCGTGCCCGGGCTGATCTGCACGCCGCTGCCGCCGGTCAGGCCCATGGACTGGATGCTCCCGCGGGAATTCTGGCGTACCGGCGTGGCGTCGCCGACGCTGATCAAGACCTGGACCTTGCGCGCGTCTTCGGGATCGAGCGCGAAGGACTGCACCTCGCCGACCTTGATGCCGTTGAAGCCGACGCTCGAGCCCGTGGTCAACCCCGCCACCGAGCTCTGGAAGACGATGTAGTAGCGCTTGCCGCCTCCGGCGAAATTGCTCATCCAGAACACGAAGACGAAGGCGAGCGCGAGCACGCCGAGCACGAAGCCGCCGATCATCAGGTAGTTGGCTTTGGTTTCCATCCGACCGGTTCCTCAGGACTAAACAAGCATCAGGCGGGTATCTTCGGCTGTTCACCCGGCGAGGCCGCCCGCGCCCGCTCGCCGCAGAAATATTCCTTGATCCACGGGTGGTTGGGGTGGCGCTGCAGCTCGGTCGGCGAGCCCGTCCGTACGATCTTCTTGTCGGCAAGCACGGCTACCCTGTCGCACACGGTGAAGATCGTATCAAGGTCGTGGGTCACCATATAGACCGTCAGGCCAAGTGTCTGCTGCAGCTTGCGAATCAGGTGGTCGAAATCCGACGCTCCGATCGGATCGAGGCCCGCGGTAGGCTCGTCCAGGAACACGATCTCAGGGTCGAGCGCGAGCGCGCGGGCAAGCCCTGCCCGCTTGCGCATGCCGCCGGAGAGCTCCGAGGGGAATTTGTGGGCGGCGTTGGGGGGCAGGCCCACCATGGTGAGCTTGAGGAAGGCGAGATCGTCCATCATCGCCTGCGGCAGCTCGAGATGCTCGCGCATCGGCACCTGGATGTTCTGCAGCACGGTGAGCGAGGAGAACAGCGCACCGTCCTGGAAGAGGATGCCCCAGCGCTTCTCGATCTCGAGACGATCCTGCGGCGACAGCGTCTTGGCGTTTTGCCCGAATAGCCCGACATCGCCGGCGTCCGGCTTCACGAGGCCGGTGATCACGCGCATCAGCACCGACTTGCCCTGGCCCGAGCCGCCGACGATGGCGAGGATCTCGCCGCGATAGACGTCGAGACTGAGCCCGTCCCAAATCTGATGGCTGCCGAAGCTCTTGGCGAGCCCGCGCACGCGGATCACAACCTCTCGTCCGTTATCGACGATCACACCCCGATCCCCGACAGGAACATGGCAAAGATGGCGTCCAAAATTATCACCAGGAAGATCGCTTTGACCACGGCGCTGGTCACGTGCGTGCCGAGCGATTCGGCGCTGCCCTCGACTTTGAGGCCTTCCAGGCAGCCGACCAGGCCGATGATCACGGCGGCGAAGGGCGCCTTGATCATGCCGGCCATGAAGTGCTGGAAGTCGATCGCCTCGTGCAGCTTGTCGAGATAGTTCGTGGCATCGAGGCCGAGCACGGCGAACGCCATAAGGCCACCGCCGGCGAGGCCCATCAGGTCGCCGATAAAGGTGAGCAGCGGAAGCGCCACCACCAGCGCCAGCACGCGCGGCAGCACGAGCGTATCCATCGGATCGATGCCGAGGGTGCGCATGGCGTCGATCTCCTCGCGCATCTTCATCGAGCCGATCTCGGCGGTGAAGGCGGAGCCCGAACGGCCGGCCACCATGATGGCGGTGAGCAGGATGCCGACCTCGCGCAGCGCAAGAATGGCGACCATGTTGACGGCGAACGGCTCTGCCCCGAACGGCTTGAGCTGGACCACGCCCTGCTGCATCACCACGGCGCCGATCAGGAAGCAGATGAGCGAGATGATCGGCACCGCCCGGAAGCCGGCGTGGTCGAGATGATGAATGAAGGAGGTGGTGCGAAAGCGCCAAGGCTGCCTGATCATTCGCGCAAAAGCGGTGGTGACCTCGCCGAGGAAAGCGGTGAGCTGCACGGCATCGCGCCAGACGCCCGTCACCGCCTTGGTCATGTCCTCGGCAAATTGCGTCAGCGGGTTTGGCTTCTCGAGCTTCGGCCGCTCGGCACCGCTGCGGCGCTGAACCTCCTCGATGAGGATGCGGAAGGCCTCCGTCGCTCCGGCGTAGCGGGTGCGCAAGCCGCTCGTCTCCCACGCGGCAGCGGTCCGCTGCAACAGCAGCGCGCCGGCGGTGTCGATCTCGGCGATGCCGGCAATGTCCATTTCGCCGGTGAAGTCGGGTGTGGGCGGAATGGGCACACGCAGGCGCTTCAGGGCGCTGTCGAGCTTGGTGGCCTCGGCGACGGTCCAGGCGCCGGTCGCGATCAGGCGGAAGGTCGTGCCGCGCAACTCGACGCGGAAGCCCGGCGCGCGGGCTTGCGTCGGCAGGACAATCTGATGGTCGCGCTTGAGCATGGAACGGCTTAGCTTGCTGGAATTGACACGAAAGGATTTGAAGCCTTCGGAAGCGCTCTGTTTTTGAACGAAAAACCCGGAGAAAGAAAGGCGTCATGGGAGCGGCTGAGGATGGGCTTAACGGAGAAGGAGCCAATGGGCGCCTCGGCCTTGCCGTGCGCGTCGAGCGCTGGCCGATCACGGGCGTTTTCACCATCTCGCGCGGCTCAAAGCATGAGGCGGTGGTGGTGGTGGCCGCGATCAGCGACGGCCTCCACACCGGTCGCGGCGAGTGCGTTCCGTACGGGCGCTATGGGGAGAACGTCGAGGGGGTGGTCGCGTCCATCGAGGCTTGCGCTGGCGCGATTGCCCACGGCTTGAGCCGGGTCGAGCTACTTTCGCTCCTTCCGGCCGGCGCCGCTCGCAACGCTCTCGATTGCGCGCTGTGGGACCTGGAGGCTAAGCGATCGGGGCGCCGCGCCGCGGCGCTTGCGGGACTCGGGCCCCTTCATCCCGTGCCGACGGCGTTCACCATCTCGCTAGGAAGCCCCGAGGTGATGGCGGCGCGGGCGCGCGAGGCGAGCGCCCATCCGCTCCTCAAGCTCAAGCTTGACGGCGATGGCGACGAGGCGCGCCTGGCCGCCGTGCGCCATGCGGCGCCTCAGGCCCGGCTCATCGCCGATGCCAACGAGGCGTGGCAACCGAATGATCTTGAATCGCTTCTTGCTGCCGCGGCGGCGTCAGGCGTCGAACTTGTCGAGCAACCCCTCCCCGCCGGCAGCGACGAACTTTTGGAGCACATCGAGAGGATTGTTCCGATCTGTGCCGACGAGTCGGTGCATGACCGCGCCTCGCTCCCGGCGATCGCCTCACGTTACGATGCGGTGAACATCAAGCTCGACAAGACCGGCGGACTGACCGAGGCGCTTCTCACTGTGGCGCAGGCCCGCGCGCTCGGGCTGAAGATCATGGTGGGCTCGATGGTCGCCACCTCGCTCGCCATGGCGCCTGCGCTCCTCCTCGCCCAAGATGCCGATTGGGTCGATCTCGACGGCCCGCTGCTCCTTGCGCGCGACCGGGTGCCTGGGCTGACCTATGCGGCAGGCCTCGTCTCCCCACCGCTCCCCGAGCTTTGGGGCTGAGCGCGCAGCCCCTACAAACCTTCCACGACCCTTTTGAGCTTGGCTCGGACCTCGTTCGCCACCTCAGCGAGGCCGGGATTCTCGATCGCCTGCATGGAGGCCACCGGATCGACGGCTGAAACTTCGACACCGGCACCTGGATGCTCCTGCACCACGACGTTACAGGGGAGCATGGTGCCGATCTTGTCCTCGAGCTGCAATGCGCGATGCGCAAGGAGGGGGTTGCAGGCGCCGAGAATCCTATAGGGACGAAAATCCTCGCCGAGCTTCGCTTTGAGCGTCGCTCTAACGTCGATATCGGTGAGCACACCAAAGCCCTCGCGCTTCAGCGCTTCGATCACGCCCGTCACCGCCTGGTCGAAGGGGAGATTAAGCCGCTTGGAGAAATGGTAGCTCATCGAGGTCCGTGCGCCGCTCACATCATGCCGCAACCGCCGCCCAGCAATTGATCGGCCTTCTTCTTCTGCTCGTCGGTGAGTACGGCATAGAGAGCTTCCGTCGCGGGCTTCAGTGCCTTCAGGCTCTCGACAATGCTCTCCATAGCTTTGATGTGAGCGTCCATGCGCGCTGCCGCGCTCCCGGTTTGCATCGCCTGTATCATGTCGGCATGCATGCCCTGCATGACCGTACCGCGCGCCTTGACGGCGGCCGCGTAGCTATCCCACGCCGCGGTCTGGTCCTCGGTGATGGCAAGCTCGGCCTTCTGATAAGCCAGCCCGCCTTCCATCATTGGGCCGGAGCCCATCATCATCCCCGTCATCGGGCCCATCATGCCGCCCATCCCCATGCCGCGACCCATCATGCCTCCCATCATCGGGCAGCCGCCCATCATGCCCTGGTTCATCATGCCGGGTCCGCCCTGACCCATCATTCCGTCTGCGCCCTGGCCCATCATTCCGCCTGCGCCCTGGCCCATCATGCCGCCAGTGCCCTGGCCCATCATGGGCATTTGCTGCTGGCCCTGCTGCGCCATAGCCGGAAATGCGGCGGCAGCAACCGCCAAGCCGCTCGCAAGCGCCAATTTCTGGAGCATCCGCATCGCATCCTCCTTGAAGGCCCCTTCAGGGCCGTCTCGCATTGTGGACCGCAACTATATCGCCCTGATCACTCCCTGCCTTGAGAAGGATCAACGATCAAACTGCGGCCAAAAAGTCGTGGGCGACCCTACGCGGTGGGCGGCTCGGCCGCTCCCACGACCAGTCCGCCGCGCCAGCGCCGCATGAGGAGAAAGGCGCTGCCCGCCCCGATAAGCGCAAGGCAGGCCATGGCGGCGTAAGCTTCACCGCCAAATGTCCGATAGAGCGGGCCGGAGGCGATGGTGGCGCCGCCCAGCACGAGGCCTGCGACAACGGCGGCATAAAGGCCTTGGGCGGTGGCGGCGCGATCCTCCGGCACGGCATGGGTCATGAAATGAATGGAAGCGAGATGAGCGGCGCCGAAGCTCATGGCATGGAGCGTCTGCAGCATCGCCGTTGCCCATAGAGGCGGATCGACCGCCATGAGGCCCCAGCGCAAGGTTGCCGCGAGCCCGGCGAGCATCAGCAGCCTTGCCGTGCCGATCGACGCGATGACTCGTCCCGAAGCGGCAAAGAGCGCGATCTCGGCGACGACGCCCACCGACCAGAGCGCGCCGATGGCGCCGTCGGGAATGCCTTGCGCCCGCCAATACAGACTGCCGAAGCTGTAATACAGCGCGTGACTGGCCTGGACCATGCTCGCCGCCAGAAGAAACAGCAGGAAGAGCGGCGCGCGCACGAGGTCGAACGCGTCGGCGAGCCTGATGCGGCGGGGCCTTGCCGGGGCGAGAGGGCCGCGACCCGCAACCTCACGCGGCAAGAGATGGGCGCCAAGAACCATCGCCGCCGTTCCCGCAACGAGCAGCGGCAGGACCGTGCCAGCCCCGAGCGTGCCGATGAGAAGGCCCGAGCCCAGGCTTGCCACGATGAAGCTGAGCGAGCCCCACAGCCTCACTTTGCCATAATCGACCGCGCCGCTTCTGATGCCCGCCACCGCCACCGTCTCGATCAGCGGCATGATCGTGGTCCAGTTGATGGCAAGCAGAACCGTGGCGAGGAGCATCTGCCAGAAACCGTCAGCCGCCCACAGCAGTAGGAAGGAGGCGAGTGACCCCCAAGCGAGAGCGATGAGGATCGCGCGCCGGCCCCCCAAGAGGTCGGCGGCGAAGCTGATGGCCGGCGTGAACAGGATGCGGATGAAGAGCGGGGTGGCGAGAAGCCCGGCGATCTCGTCGGCATCGAGGTTCCGCCAATGGAGCCAGACCGGCAGGTATGGGAGATAGCAGCCCACCACCAGAAACAGAGCGGCGTAGAGGAAGCCGAGCCGCAAGGCGAAGGAAGGAAACGGGACGCGCGCTTGCGCCAGCTCGGTCATGGAGGTTAACGAATCCCTAGTCGTTCCCCTCTACACTCGGCCCTTACCCCGAATCACGCTAGCCTTGCCACCATGCCGGAACGCGCCGCAGACGGCACACTCCCAGCCCAGCCCGAAGCTCCGCCTCGATCCGGGCTGGCCACGGACTATGCTGCGCTCGAATCCGCGCTGAGCGCCTTCCCGCGCGGACGCTGGTTCCTCGCCGAATATGCCCGCCGCAACCGGACTGCCGAAACCGACATGCTGCTCGAGGCCATCGCCAAACTCGAGACCGCGGTGCTCAAGCCGCAGCGACAAGCGCCGCCGGGGAATGTCTTTGCCGATCTCGTCGAAATGAGCGAGGCGATTGCGCGCACGCGGCGCGAGATCGCACAGATCAGGCCGCCGCAGCACTTCGACAAGCAGCTCATCAGCGCCACCGAAGAGCTCGATCACATCGTCGAGGCGACCGAGAGGGCAACCTCGGACATTCTGCAGGCCGCCGAGGAGATCCAGGAGGTCGCCTGGACCCTGCGCGAGCGCGGCACCGAGATCGAGCTCTGCGACCGGATCGACCAGCGCGCCACGGACATCTACACCGCCTGCTCGTTCCAGGACATCACCGGGCAGCGAACCGGCAAAGTGGTGCGGGCACTCCGCTTCATCGAGCAGCGCATCAACGCCATGATCGAGATCTGGGGCGTCGACGATATCGCCTTCAAGATCGACGACATCGCCGCGCGGATGGAGGCATTCGCAGAAGCGGCGGGACGCGACGGCGAGCGCCTGTTGAACGGACCTCAGCGCAAAGGCGAAGGGCTGAGGCAAGACGACGTCGATCACATGCTGAGCGAGCGCGAAACAAAGGCGCCAAGCCCGGTCGGGTTTGAAGCGCAAGCGGTGGCCGACCGGGCGCCCACATGGAAAGCGGCGCGCCATGCCCCCGGCTCCCCCGCCGGCGAGGCCTTCGAGCGGCCGGAGCCCTTGACGCTTGCCAAGCTGCACGCCGTCAAGCGGGCGGCGCTGTTCGGCTGAAACGAATTTATTGAATCGTTCTAGCGGCTTAGCGAAAGAATGCGGAGACTTTGCGCTCCCCCTCTTGACACCGCAGAGGTCGCTAACCATCTCAAGGAGGACGCGATTTCCCCCAAAGCGTCCCCCAAAGTGACGTATGAGAATGAGACGGCCCGGTTTCCCCCCAACCGGGCCGTTTTCTTTTGCTTTCTTTGCTCTGTTCGCTTCTGCCGCCAGCGCCGAAAGCGTGCCCTTTTATCGGGCAAGCCCATATTGTGGGCGATCAGCATATTCTCCATGAACTGCCTCGCCGAATTCTCCCAGCTATAGAGGAGCGCATGCGCTCGAGCCGCGTCCGGGTCGAGATCGAGCGCCCTTAGCGCCGCCTCCCTCAGATCGGCGCTGAGCACGCCCACGCGCGGATCGGTGAGTACGTCTCTTGGCCCGCTCGCTGGGTAGGCGGCCACGGGCACGCCGCAGGCGAGCGCCTCGAGCAGCACGAGGCCGAACGTGTCGGTCAGGCTCGGAAACACAAAGACGTCGGCCGAGGCGTAAGCTTGCGCCAGATCCTCGCCGTGCTTCGAACCGGCAAACAACGCCTCGGGATAGAGGCGCTCGAGCTCGGCAGTTTGCGGGCCGCTGCCGACCAGGACTTTGCGGCCGGGAAGGGGGAGATCGAGAAAGGCCTTGATGTTCTTCTCCACCGCGATGCGGCCGACATAGAGAAAGACGGGCCCTTCGCCGAACAGCCGCACAGGCCTCGGCCGGAACAGCTCGGTATCGACTCCGCGCGACCACAGCATCAGCCGCTCGAAGCCGCGCGCCTTGAGTTCGGCCGCGACCGACGGCGCCGCGACGAAGGTGCCGGCGGAAGCGTTATGGAACCGGCGCTGCAAGGCATAGCACCAAGCCTCGGGCACCGGCAGGCGAGCCGAGACATATTCCGGGAAGCGGGTGTGATAGCTCGTGGTGAAGGGTCGCCTCGTCTTGCGGCAATAGCGCCTGGTCATGAGCCCGATCGGTCCCTCCGTGGCGATGTGGATGAAATCAGGACGCATTTGCTCGATGTGGCGCGCGATCGCCCCCGGGCTCGCGAGCGCCAGCCTGATCTCGGGATAGGTCGGGCAAGGCAGCGTGCGGAACAGCGAGGGCGCAAGGAAGCTGACCTCGAAGCCGAGCTTCGGCGCCTCCTGAGCGAGGCGCTCATAGGTCCGCACAACCCCATTCACCTGAGGGTGCCAGGCATCGGTCGCGACGAGCACCCGCATCAGGCGGCAGCCTCGAACTCCTCGACAAGCGGCTCTGGCCTGCTCATGCCCTCGGGCGGGTGCGTCCAGCGGACGATCTCGAAAACCCCCTCCTCGGTCTCGGCCACTGCCGTGCAGCTTTCGACCCAATCGCCGGTATTGATGTAGATCACGTCGCCGACCTGGCGCATGGCGGCATGATGGATATGGCCGCAGATCACGCCTTGCGCCCCGTGACGGCGCGCCTCTTGGGAAAGGGCCATCTCGAACTCGCCGATATAGTTCACCGCCCGCTTGACCTTGTGCTTGAGATAGGCCGAGAGCGACCAGTAGGGCATGCCGAGCCAGCGGCGTAAGACGTTGAAATGCGTGTTCGCCCAAAGCGCGAGCTCGTAACTCCAGTCGCCGAGAAGGGCGAGCCATTTGGCATAGCGCACCACGACGTCGAACTCATCGCCGTGCATGACGAGATAACGCCTGCCGTCGGCGCCGACATGGATGGTGTTGCGCTCGATGGCGATGCCGCCGAACCTCACCCCGCAATAGTCCCGCAGCGCCTCGTCGTGATTGCCGGGAATGAGGACGAGGTCGGTTCCCTTGCGGGCCTTGCGCAGGAGCTTCTGCAGCACGTCGTTATGGGACTGTGGCCAGTAAATGCCGCGCCTGATGCGCCAGAAGTCGACGATGTCGCCGATGAGGTAGATGTGGGACGCGTCGTGGCAACGCAGGAAATCGAGGAAGGCTTCGGCTTGGCAGGCCTTGGTGCCTAAATGCAGGTCCGAGATGAATAGTGCGCGGTAACGCCTCATCCCGGGTTCATGCTGCACGTCGTCTTCGTCCCATGTTTTCAATACGATGCGCCCGGACTTAAAGTGATTTTGTTTCAGCCTTGTGACATTGGCGGTGTGGGTTAACGGCGGCGTGATGGGTGACAACGAGCTCAAGTCGCGGCTTGAAGAGGTGCTGGACGCGCGCGCCGTCGAGACGAGCCCCCTCCCCGTGGGCTTCGGCCTCACCGGGCTCAAGCTGTGTCTTGCCGACGGGCGGCGCTTGGCGGTCAAGGCGCGGCACGCAGGTTCTGGCCGCACCTCAGGGCTTGAGCTTGAGGCCTATATGCTCGGCGAGCTTGCGCGCCATTCGGAGCTCCCCGTCCCGCATGTCCATTATGCCGACGCCAACCTCCTCGTCATGGACTTCATCGACAACGACGGCGGCGCCATCACCGACAGCGTCGAGCGTCACGCCGCGGAGCTGATCGCCAAGCTCCATGCAAGTCCCAAAGCGCGATTCGGCTATGCGCGCGATACGCAGATCGGACCGCTTCCCCAACCAAACCCTGAGACGTCGCGCTGGGTGCCCTTCTTCCGGGACCATCGCCTCATGGCCATGGCCGAGAGGGCGCATGCGGAGGGAAACCTGCCGGCTCAGCTGTACGCCCGCGTCGAGCGACTGGCCGAGCGGATCGACGATTATCTCATCGAGCCCGCCTTCCCGAGCCTGCTGCATGGGGATCTGTGGACCGGGAACGTGCTGGTCAGCGGAGGAAGGATCGCGGGGTTCGTGGATCCCGCCATCTATTGCGGCCATGCAGAGATCGAGCTTGCCTTCACCACGATGTTCGGGACGTTCGGCAAGGCCTTCTTCGAGACCTATGAGGCTCTATTGCCGCTCGAGCCCGGTTTTCACGAGCTTCGCTGCGACATCTACAATCTCTACCCGACGCTCGTGCATGTGAGGCTGTTCGGGCGAGCCTATCTTGCCGGGATCGATCGGACGCTCGCGAAGCTCGGACTGTAGAAGACTATTTTTGAGCATGATCTTTTCGGAAAACCGGTGCCCACTTTTCGAAGATCATGCCCTGGACAAAAAAGAACCGGCCCGGATGGACCGGGCCGGTCTTCCCTGCGAAACGAGCCGAGCGCCAAAGGCATGGCCTTTAACAGCGGGCTTCAGCTCGCCCCCCCATCGTGTTCCTGAGCCTTAAGTTCGGTGTTGCTTCAGATCCCTCTAAGCTCTGCCGTTCGTTCCAGGTAACTAGGCCCCCCAGCCCCGTCCCCCATTTGTGATGCAAAGCTAGCCTAGCCCCGCGCCAGGCTTCAACATTGTGCAGGGGCGCGATTCAAAACAGCGGACCACTGTTGCGCAAATGCCAATGGGCCGGATCGAGCGCTTCCCATACGAT
>JAENXG010000480.1 GCA_016649675.1 Methyloceanibacter sp. | reverse complement strand
TATCGCAAGCGTGTTCCAAAACCGGCTGAGAAAGAACATCAGGCTGCAATCGGATCCCACCATTATCTATGGGCTGGTGGGCGGCAAGGGCGTGCTCGACCATCCCATCCAGCAGGATGAGCTCGATCGCGACACGCAATATAATACCTATAAAATCAATGGCTTGCCTCCCACGCCCATCGCCAATCCGGGGCGCGCGGCGATCGAGGCGGTGCTGAAGCCGACGAAGACCAAAGACCTGTATTTCGTCGCCGACGGCAAGGGCGGCCACGTTTTTGCGGCGTCGCTCGAGGAGCACAATAAGAATGTCGCCAAATGGCGCCAGGTCGAGCGCGAGATCCGTGCACGAGAGGCACAAGAGGCCGCCGCTTTGGCCGCGCAAGGCGGCGCCGCTGCTGCGCTCGGCGCGGAAACCACCGCCGCTGCCAAGCCGGTTCCGGGTGTGCCCCCGGTGCAACCGCAAGGCACTCTCGCTCCTGGTGCCAAGGCCGTCCCGGGCGGCGTCGCCGTGGCGAAGCAAGGCGCCGCGACTTCCACCGCCGCAAAGGCCTCCCCGGGAATCATCGCCGCAGACCCGAGCGCTACAGCCGGTGCTTTTGCCGACCCGGAATCGCTTGTGAACGGAACGACGGATCCCTTCATGGTCCCCACCGAAGCGGCCCCGGTCAAGGCTGCACCGACCGGCTCCGCCAATGGCGAGGTTGTGCCAAAGCCGCTGCGAAATCCGAAGCGCTAGATCGCGCGTGGCATCTGACAACCCCGAAGTTCCCGCCCCGTTGGCCCTGCCGCAAGCCTCGCGACTCGGCGTATAAGCTCCGTGGCGTGAGTTCACCCGCCCCCAAGCCTTAAGGCCCACGACTGGATGACCCTCAAGAGCATGACTGGCTTCGCCCGCATCGACGGCACGCACGGGGAGACGAGCTGGTATTGGGAGGCGCGCAGCGTCAACGGCCGTAATCTCGATCTGCGTCTCCGTCTCCCGTCCGGCTTCGAGGCGCTCGAGATCAAAGCTCGCGGCCTGTGCCAGGAGAAGCTCGCCCGCGGCAATTGCACCATCAGCCTGTGGGCGCGGCGCGAGAGCGGGAAAATGGAGATCAGGCTGAACGAGGCCGCGCTCGCCCAAGCGCAAGCCGTGGCGGAACGTGCGCAAGCGTTGACTGAGCTCAAGGCTCCGCGCCTCGACACGCTGCTTGGCATGCGGGGCGTCGTCGAGGTGGTCGAAGGAGAGGAGAGCGAGGAGGCGCAAGCAGCGCTGGCGCACGCTCTCATCGCGGGCCTTGCCGCAGCGCTCGACCAGCTCGTCAGCGCGCGCGCGGCGGAAGGCGAGCGGCTCCAGCAGGTGATCGGTAAGCAGCTCGCCACGATCGGCAGCCTTGTCGAGCGCGCCGCAGGCGCTTCGGCCCGCCAGCCTGTGGCGATCGCCGCGCGCCTTGCCGAGCAGATTGGCCGCCTCACCGAGGCGGGCTCAGGGCTCGATCCCGAGCGGCTGCATCAGGAGGCTCTCCTGCTTGCCGCCAAGGCCGATATTCAAGAGGAGCTCGATCGCTTGCGGGCCCATGTCGCGGCGGCGGACGAGCTCATCGAGAGCGATCAGCCGGTCGGGCGCAAATTCGAGTTCCTCGCGCAGGAATTCAATCGTGAAGCGAACACCCTCTGCTCGAAGGCGTCGGATATCGAGATCAGCCGGACCGGGCTCGAGCTCAAGACCGTAATCGATCAGCTGCGCGAGCAGGTCCAGAACATCGAGTGAGGCTCGAGGATGGAGATGGGCATCGCCCGAAGAGGCCTCATGCTGGTGCTGTCGTCGCCCTCCGGCGCGGGCAAGACCACGCTCGCGCGGCGTCTCCTGGAAGAGGAGACCGGCATCGAAATGTCGGTCTCCCATACCACCCGCAAGCAACGCAAAGGCGAGAAGGACGGGAGGGACTACCACTTCGTCGACCGCGACGCCTTCACCAGGATGCGCGATCACGGCGAGTTCCTGGAGTGGGCGGTCGT
>JAENXG010000111.1 GCA_016649675.1 Methyloceanibacter sp. | reverse complement strand
TATAGCCAATGAGAGCTCCTGTCCTGAGATCCACGATCGGTGACGGGCAGCCGATGCGCCACACCCGCCACGGTGTGTTCTTGTGCTGCTCGTCCCAGTCCCTCTCCAAAGTGATGCCTGCCCTCGCGCATTGGGTCGGATAGGCAAAGTTCGGATTGAGCGGAGGCGCTGGATCGTCCGCCGGACTGAGCTGCATTCCTTCCACGGGGTCGTAAAGCTGCAC
Organism: Methyloceanibacter sp.; assembly: GCA_016649675.1. Lineage (GTDB taxonomy): Bacteria > Pseudomonadota > Alphaproteobacteria > Rhizobiales > Methyloligellaceae > Methyloceanibacter. The sequence continues at coordinate 7,654 of JAENXG010000111.1, read as the reverse complement.
CTCATGCCGCTGGCAGACCATCATGGAGTGCTCGGTGACCCATTGGATGTTCTCGACATGGGTGTAGGCGGCGTTCGGGTCCGGGTTTGCGGCGATCGACACCTTGCAGGCGATGACCACGAGGATCGGAGGGATGTGTATGCTCATGGCTCACCTCCCCCGCCGAACTGAGGCGTTCGCTTTTTAGGCGGCGCGGTTGGCGGCTGCTTCGTTTCTTGGGCAGAGGCGTGAGCAGAGAGGAGCAGGCTCGCCGTCACGGCGAGGATGAGCTTAGTCAGCATCGATAGGGCCTCCTATTGGAGTGGCTGGGTCAGCACCGCTTACGTTCCCGTCCTTCCTCCGGACTGGAATTTTGCCCTTGACGCATTCCTCCCATGCTGCAACGCGAAATAAGACGCTTTGGCTGCATGGCGCCGACGACCGCCCGATAGAGCCCACAAGTGCAAAACCTCGTGGCAGGTTGTCAGTAAGCCTATGCGTTTGCGCGTCATTTTCGGTTCCAATCGCGCGTTGACGAGGCTGGTCAAGCCATCAACGCTGGAACCAGCCTCTCGCAACTGCAATGTTGCACCGCAAAAACTGATTCGCAAGATATGATTAGGGTAGGCCCAATGATCCCGCAGGGATAGAGCAGCTTAGCAACACCAGACAGACTTTTGGTACGGTAGGCACCAAATGCCGCTGGGATGTGCTCAATTTGGTGGCAGGATTGGAATGTGAGCCCTATCTAGGCACCCGGCGGGAACGCACTCCGGCCTCGGATGAGGTCCAGTAGCTCGCCTCTGAGCCAATTTGTCGCTCCCGCCGCAAGGCGGCCTTTGCTGCGCCGGGGCTGCATTGCCTCGACTACGTTCCGCGCGAAAGCGCAGCACCGTTGAAAGGCGCAACCCAGCTTGCCGTCCAGGCCAGCACGCCGTCCTCGGCGAAGCGCAAGCCGGCGAGCATGAATAGACCGCCCCCGTGGTTCGCGGTCTTCTCGATCTCGACCAGGGCGTAGCCGATATAGCGCCCGCAGAGCTCTGAGGCGTTGCCGTTGGAGGCTGTCCCACGGCCTGGGCGGAAAGCAGCAGACTCGCAGTCGCCGCAAGGCTGAGCTTGGTCAGCATCGGCATCACCTCTTATGGAAGCTGCTCGATGGCTTCTTTCGTCTTTCGAGTTCAGTCCTGCTCGGGCACCTCGTCAAGACTTCCCGGTGCAGACTTGGAACTTTTCCCGCACGTTTTGCCGGTTTGGCGCTTTACGAGGAATCCCAGATTCGTGAGGATTCTGGACCGGCCGAGGCGAACACATCCGAATTGCGCGGTGAATGCGGGCGTTGGGGCGGCCTCGATCACGCGAGAAGGCGCCTGGATCGGTCAGCAATCATTTCCAGACATTTGGCGTGGCCCCCCACCATCCGCCGCGCGGATTTGTCGGCTTACCTGGAGAGCAAAAAAAGGGACGGCCGACGGGCCGCCCGCGCGGTCTGAATTGGCTCTTTGGCAAAACCTCGGACGGACCTATGCCTGTCGCTGACATGCGTCTAATATCCAAAAGGACAAGGAAAATCGGGTGGTTGTGACGGTGTGGGAATGACGAAAGGCAAGAAACAAGCGGAGATTGCCGCCGCTGCCGTGCTGCGGGTTCTGGCTACCACTCCTGGGGAATCCGGCATCCAGAGTGTGGCGGAAATCATCGAGCTTGCGCTCCATGACGCCGCGCGCGAGCAGGAAAAGAAGGAGCTCCAGCGCGTTGCCGACGTGCAAGCCTCAGCGCACGCCCACTTGTCCCGTTTGCTCAACGCCTCGCCAGCCGTGATCTATTGCCGGAAAGCCAGCGGCGATTTCGAGCCGACTTTCGTGAGCGAAAGCGTCACCAGACTATTTGGTTGCACCCCCCATGAATATCTCGCCAACCCCTATCTTTGGCGCGATCGCGTACACCCGGACGATGTCCCCCGCATCAATGCCTGGGTCGACAAGATGTTCGAGAGCGACGAACGCTCGATCGAGTATCGCATCCGCCGCACGGACGGCAGCTATTTCTGGGTCAATGACCAGCAGCAGGTGGTGCGCGACAACACGGGGGAGCCGGTCGAGATCGTCGGCTCCTGGACCGATATTACCGCGCGCAAGGAAGCCGAAGAGGCGAGGGAGAGAGCGCGCGCGCGGCTCGACCTGTTGCTGGGCGCCGCCCCGGTTGTTGTCTACAGCTTTGCCGCCAGCGGAGATTTCGCGCCTACCTTCGTGAGCGCCAGCATTCGAGGCATGCTGGGATACACCCCCGATGAGTACCTGAAGGGGGCGGACTTTTGGCGTACCCACGTGCATCCCGACGATCTCCCCGAGGTCGAAGCGAAGCAGGTCGAGTTGTTCCGGGCCGGCGAGCACCTGGCCGAATACCGCTTCCGCAAGAAAGATGGCTCCTATTGCTGGGTGAGCGACGAGCAGCACCTCATTCGCGACAAGGCCGGGCGCCCTGTCGAGGTGGTCGGCTCGTGGAGCGATATCGACGCGCGCAAGGCGGCGGAGCAGGCCTTCCAGGCGGCGCAGGCCGACCTTAAACGGGCGACCGAGGCGGCGCTCGAAGCCAACGAGGCCAAGAGCGTCTTCCTCGCCAATATGAGCCACGAGATCAGGACGCCGATGAATGCCGTGATCGGCCTCTCCCACCTCGCGTTGAAAACCGATCTGACGCCACGCCAGCGCGATTATGTGCAGAAGATCAAGAGCTCCGGCCAACACCTTCTCGGCATCATCAACGACATCCTCGATTTCTCAAAGATCGAGGCCGGCAAGCTGTCGATCGAGAACATCGACTTCGATCTCGACAAGGTGCTTGAGAATGTCGGGAACCTGATGTCGGAGAAAGCCTCGGCCAAGGGGCTGGAGCTGATTTTCGAGGTCGAGCCCTCGGTGTCGACCCATTTCCGGGGCGACCCGCTCAGGCTCGGTCAGATCCTGATCAATTTCTGCAACAACGCGGTCAAGTTCACCGAGACTGGCGAGGTCGCCGTCGAGGTTCGCGTGCTGGAAGACAGCGCCGACTGCCAACTCGTCGAATTTTCGGTCAGCGACACCGGCATTGGCATGACGGAACCGCAAATCGAGCGGCTGTTCCAGGCGTTCGAGCAGGCCGACGCCTCGACCACGCGCAAATATGGCGGGACGGGGCTCGGGCTTGCCATCTCCAAGCAGCTGACTGAGCTGATGGGAGGCCACGTTTCCGTCAAGAGCGAGCCGGGCAAGGGCAGCACGTTCCGCTTTACCGCGCGTCTCGGCAAAGGCACCGCGACGGCCCGTCCGCGTCTCCTCCAGGCCGATTTGCGCGGCCGCCGCGTCTTGATCATCGACGACAATCCGCACGCGCGCGCCGTCTTGTCGGGCATGCTGACCAACATGACCTTCGTCGCCGATGAGGCAGCCTCTGGCGAAGAGGCCATCGATATGGTTCGCCAAGCCTCGAAGTTCGGCGAGCGTTACGAGATCGCGTTCATCGACTGGCAGATGCCTGGCCTCAACGGCATCGAAACGGGCAAGCGCATTCTTGCCTTGTCCGATATCTCGCTGCCGCCACACCTCGTGATGGTGACCGCCTATGGCCGCGAGGAGGTGTTGAAGCAGGCCGAGGACTCCGGCTTCGAAAATGTCCTCATCAAGCCCGTCACGTCGTCCATTCTTTTCGATACGGCCGTGGTCGCTCTCGGCGCTGACCTCGAGCGGACCGAGACGGTCAAAGCCGGTCCCTCCTTCGACATCGAACGGATGCGCGGCGTGCGAGTCCTGCTCGTGGAGGACAACGAGATCAACCAGGAAGTCGCCATCGGCCAGCTCGAAGACGCCGAAGTCTTCGTCGACTTGGCGGAGAACGGCGAGGTGGCGCTCGGCATGATCCGGAACAACGACTACGATATCGTGCTGATGGACATGCAGATGCCGGTCATGGACGGCATCGAGGCGACGCGCATCATCAGGTCCGAGCCGCGCTTCAACGCCCTGCCCATCATCGCCATGACCGCCAACGCCATGGCCTCGGATCGCGCATTGTGCCTCGAGGCGGGCATGAACGATCACATCGCCAAGCCCATCGATCCCGACCAGCTTTTCGGCGTTCTGCTCAGATGGATCCACCGCGCCGATGGCAACGGCAGGATCGCGCGTGGACATGGCTCCGCGCCGTCTGCCAATAGCCACGCGAGCGATACCCCCCTCGATATTCAAGGCATCGACGTCCGTTCGGGTCTGAAGCGGACCGGCGGCAATCGCCAGCGCTACGAGGCGCTGCTGCGCAAGTTCGCCGAGCAGCAGGCTGCCATTGTCGATTCCATGAAGGCCGCGCTTGCCATCGGCGACGCCGCCGCCGCCGAACGCGCCGCTCATTCCTTGAAGGGCGCCGCAGGCACGCTTGGCGCCGCGTCGTTGTCGGAGACGGCCGCCGAGGCGGAAACGGCGATCAAGACCGGATACCGTGTGCCGGAAACGCTGCAATCGCTTTCGCTTGCGCTGGACCCGGTGCTCGCTTCCATTCGGACCGCGCTGCCCGACGGGACCGCCGGCAACGGCTCCGGCGCACCTTCCGGCGATCCGGCGGCGGTGCTGGAGCCCCTCGCCCGGCTGAAACAGCTGCTCGAGACCGACGACGGCGAAGCCGCCGACTTCATCGTCGATGCGAAATCCAGCCTCTCTGGCGTGCTGACGCCGGCGGAGATCAAGACGCTCACCGAACGCGTCGGCAATTTCGATTTCGAGGCTGCGCTCAGATGCCTGTCGGGCATCGCCTCACGTCTCTCCCTCAACCTCGAAGGCGAATGATGTCGGGCCCCGATCGGAAGCTCATATTGATCGTCGACGATACGCCGACCAACGTCGCGGTCGTCTCGGGGGTGCTGAAAGACCTATTCCGGACGAAAGTTGCGACCAATGGCGAGAAGGCGCTAGCGATCGCCACGGCTGCCGAAAAGCCCGACCTGATCCTGCTCGACGTGATGATGCCGGGAATGGACGGATATGAGGTCTGCCGCCGGCTCAAAGCCAATCCCTACACAGCCGAAATTCCCGTGATCTTCCTCACGGCCAAGACCGACTCTCTCGACGAGGAAAAAGGGTTCGAGGTCGGCGCGGTCGACTACATCCACAAACCATTCTCCAGCCCCATCGTGCTTGCCCGGGTCAAGACGCAACTCGCGCTGCAGGCGGCGCTCGGCGAGGCCCAGGACGCGCGCAATCAGGCCGACACGTTGCTCCACGCGTTGCTTCCGAAAAAAGCCGCCGACGAGATCCGCAGCATCGGCACCGTGATCCCGCGGCGCTACGAGAACGTTGCCGTCCTTTTCTGCGACGTGACCAATTTCACGGCCTATTGCGACAAGCATGAGCCCGAGGACGTGGTTTCGCGGCTCGATGCGCTCTTCGTCATTTTTGAGCGCATCACGGCGAAGCATGGGCTCGAGAAGATCAAGACGATCGGTGATGGCTTCATGGCGGTTGCCGGGCTGCTCCACAAGCACCACGATCCCGTCGGCGCCGCTGTTCGCTGCGGGCTCGAGATGACCTCCACCTTGATCGATGCCCATCTCGACTGGGAGGTGCGGGTCGGCGTCCATGCCGGCCCCGTCGTGGCCGGCGTCGTCGGGCAGGAGCGCTACCAGTTCGACATCTGGGGAGACACCGTCAACGTCGCGGCCCGCATGGTCGGCATGAGCGCGCCCGGCAGCGTCGCCACCACCAAGGAGATCTGGGAGACCATCTCATCGGCGTTCGACGGCGAGTCGCTCGGAATGTTGGAGATCAAGGGCAAGGGTGCGATTTCCGTCTTCGGCCTGCGCCTGCGTGCTTCGCCTTGAGGGGGACCTTCTGGCGAAAGTCCTCCCCGGTTTAAGTGGCGCCCCCTAGGGGTTTCAAACCCCTGTTTCAGGGTCGGCGATCTTTCGGTCGATCTGGTGCGGCGCATCGTCAAACTGCGCGACCAGGAGGTGAAGCTGTCGCCGAAGGAGTATGAGCTGTTGCGCGTGATGGTGCAGCATGCCGGCAAGGTGCTCACCCACAGACACCTTCTCAACGAGCTGTGGGCCGTGCCGACCGACGCGCAATATCTACGGGTCTATGTGCGGCAACTGCGCCAGAAGATCGAGGATCATCCTGAGCGGCCGCACTACATCACCACCGAGACCGGAGTCGGATATCGCTTGCGGGCCCCCGATTAACCGCCCATGCCCGCTTCTGCACAAAGCCTACCAATTCGATGGGCGCGGTGACGTCGGCAACGAGCCAAATCGGACATTGCGAGCCAGTGCGACTTCGCCGCGTCTTAAGCGCCAAGTCCGAGGGCGAATGCTATGTGACGACCCCGCATACACCCGCCGCGTTCGGGCTTGTAACGATGGCGTAAGGTCCATCGTAACCCTCTCCAGCATGAGCCTGTCTTGGGGAGGTGGCGCGATGAAGAACCGTTCGCTTATCCTCTGGGTCCTAGCCCTGGTCTGTCGCACAGGTGCGCGTTCAGATTGCAAGCAAGGACGGCTCGTCCATCGTCTATGAGCTGAAATAGGGGAGAGGCAGATGCGTCTCTTGCTCATCGAGGATAACCAGCGGCTTGCCGATTATCTCGGGACAGCCCTGCAAAACGGCGGCTTTGCCGTCGATCATGTAACCACCACCGCGGACGCCGAGGGCGCCATCGCGACGACCCACTACGACACGCTCCTCTTGGATCTCGGTCTGCCCGACAAGGATGGTCTTGTCTGGCTCGGCGACCAGCGTCGTCGCCAAATGACGCGACCCGTCTTGGTGCTCACCGCGCGCGACAGCTTGGAGGATCTCGTGGCAGGCCTCAATCAAGGCGCCGACGACTATCTGCGCAAGCCTTTCGAGCTCGACGAGCTCATCGCGCGCATTCGGGCATTGCTGCGCCGGCCCGGCGAGGCGCTTGGTGTCAAGCTTGCGGCAGGCAACGTAATGCTCAACACCAGTGACCGAGTGTTGACCATCGATGGCATTCCCGTGGAGTTTGGTCGCCGCGAGATCAATGGCCTGGAACTCCTGATGCGGCGGGCCGGCCGCGTGGTTCCGAAGTCGGCGATTGAAGATGCCATCTATTCTTTCGGAGACGACCTTGCCTCCAATGCCATCGAAGTGCTTGTCCATCGAATTCGCCGACGTCTGCAGGAGGCGGGGGCGGATATGCACATCCACACGCTGCGTGGCGTGGGCTATGTGCTCTCGGACAAGGCAGCAAGTGAATAGTTCGCAAAATGTCAGTTCCTCCTTATGGCTCAGGCTGATCGTCGGGCTCGTTAGCGTCAGCCCGCCGACGCTTTGACCGGGCGGTCCTTCATGATTGTGATCTTTTGGCGGCCGTAAGCCGTCTGTAAGCAGCCGCAGCGACCGTCTTTCCTCGTGTGACCATCGGCACGCAGGGGGAGAGTCGTGATGCGGGCAGCGATTATTCCGCGTGGCCACGATTTACGGGCGGCAGCAGAGCAACTGATTGCGGAGGTCTATGCGCTCCACTATTCGGCGCGCATCACGGCCTTTCCTGCCACGCTCGTTGCCATGGTGAGTGATCGCGACGCGCTCCTTTGCGCCGCCGGCTTGCGCTTCGCCGCCGATGGTTTTTTCTCCGAATGCTATCTCGAGGCGCCGGTGGATGCCGTGCTTACGGGCCTGTGGCACTCTCC
>JAENXG010000051.1 GCA_016649675.1 Methyloceanibacter sp. | reverse complement strand
GAGTGGCCCGGCCTGTCACGCCGAAGGTCGCGGGTTCGAGCCCCGTCGCTCCCGCCACTCGCCCTTCCAAGAGCTCGGCGGAAACGTTATGGGCCAGCTGCTTCAGACCTACCTGCCGCTCGCCATCTTCATCGGCATCGCCTTCGTCATCTGCGGGGCGCTTCTGCTCGCGCCGTTCCTGATTGCGGTGCGAAAGCCCGACCCGGAGAAGGTCTCGGCCTATGAATGCGGCTTCGATGCCTTCGACGACGCGCGCATGAAATTCGACGTTCGCTTCTACCTCGTGTCACTTTTGTTCATTATCTTCGATCTCGAGGTCGCGTTCCTGTTTCCGTGGGCGGTGGCCTTCAAACAGATCGGGGCCTTCGGTTTCTGGGCGATGATGGTGTTCCTTGGCATTCTGACCATCGGCTTCATCTATGAGTGGCGGAAAGGCGCGCTCGAATGGGATTAGTTCCCGCGGTCTCTCTCGACAAGGAGGGTCGGGCCGGCGGCCTGGTCGGCCCGGGTGCCACGAGCTTTGGCCTCTTCTCCGACGAGCTCGCCGACAAGGGCTTCCTGCTCACGACCGCCGACGAGCTGATCAACTGGGCGCGCACCGGCTCGCTCATGTGGATGACCTTCGGGCTTGCCTGCTGCGCGATCGAGATGATGCAGGCCTCGATGCCCCGTTACGATCTCGAGCGGTTCGGCTTTGCGCCGCGCGCGAGCCCGAGGCAGTCGGACGTGATGATTGTCGCCGGCACGCTCTGCAACAAGATGGCTCCCGCCTTGCGCAAGGTCTACGACCAGATGCCCGAGCCCCGTTATGTGATCTCCATGGGGTCTTGCGCCAATGGCGGCGGCTATTATCACTATTCCTACTCGGTGGTGCGCGGCTGCGACCGTATCGTGCCGGTCGACATCTACGTGCCGGGCTGCCCGCCCACAGCCGAGGCGCTCGTCTATGGCGTGCTCCTCCTGCAGAAGAAGATCAGGCGGACCGGCACCATCGAGCGCTGATGGTCTTGCGTTCCCTCCCCCCCGGAGCCTTGATGGACGACGCCCTTAACAAGCTTGCCGCCTACCTTGCCGATCGCCTTGGGCCGAAGCTTATCGGCTCCGAGGTCGCCCGCGGCGAGCTCACCATCGAGGTCGGGCGCGCCGCGATCCCCGAAATCATCGCCTTCCTGCGCGACGATTCGCTCTGCCGCTTCGGCTGCCTGATCGATATTTGCGGCGTCGATTACCCCGAGCGGGAAGAGCGGTTCGACGTCGTCTATCACCTGCTTAGCCCTTGGCTCAATCACCGCATCCGGGTGCGCACCAAGACCGACGAGGCGAGCCCGGTGCCGAGTATCGTGAGCCTCTTCCCTGCCGCCAACTGGTTCGAGCGCGAGGCTTACGACCTTTACGGCATTTTGTTCGAAGGCCACCCCGATCTTCGCCGCCTCCTTACCGATTACGGCTTCCAGGGCCATCCCTTGCGCAAGGACTTCCCGCTCACGGGCTTCGTCGAGCTCCGCTACGACGATGAGCTGAAGCGCGTGGTCTATGAACCGGTGAAGCTGATGCAGGAATATCGGAGCTTCGATTTCCTGAGCCCGTGGGAGGGCATGGACACCGCCGTTCCCGGCGATGAGAAGGCGGGCGAAGCGCGCGACAGGAGCGACAAGTCATGAAGCCGTCGCTCAAAGCCGGGCTGAAGCATCGCTTCTCCTATCGTGTGCCGGAGACCAAGACGGTCCCGCATCTTTATCGGGAGGCGCCGCAGCTCCAGGCGATGCCGGAAGTGTTCGCCACCGGCTTCATGGTCGGGCTGATGGAATGGACCTGCGTGCAGCTGCTCGAGCCGCACCTGGATCAAGGGGAGGGAAGTCTCGGCACCCATATCGACGTCTCCCACAAGGCCGCAACGCCGCCTGGCCTGACCGTGACCGTCGAAGTTGAATGCATTGAGGTGAGGGGGCCGCGCGCCCGCTTTAAGCTTACCGCCCATGACGGCGTCGACGAGATCGGCTCGGGCTCGCACGAGCGCTTCATCGTCGCCTGGGACCGCTTCAACCGCGGCGTCGCGGCCAAGGTCGCGAAGGCCGGAACCAAGGTGGACGCCTGATGGCAGAGACCGAGATCCGCGACCTCGACCCCGACAGCGTCCACAGCGGCGGCGACGACCGCAAGTTCACCATCAATTTCGGTCCGCAGCACCCGGCCGCCCACGGCGTGCTTCGCCTCGTGCTCGAGCTCGACGGCGAGGTGGTCGAGCGCGTCGATCCACATATCGGGCTGCTCCACCGCGGCACCGAGAAGCTGATCGAGCACAAGACCTATCTCCAGGCGCTCCCTTATTTCGACCGGCTCGACTACGTGGCCCCGATGAATCAGGAGCACGCTTATTCGCTCGCGGTCGAGAAGCTCGTAGGCGTCACCGTGCCGAAACGAGCGCAGCTCATCCGCGTCCTCTATTCCGAGATCGGGCGGCTCCTGTCCCATCTCCTCAACGTGACCACGCAGGCCATGGATGTGGGCGCGCTCACCCCGCCGCTCTGGGGCTTCGAGGAGCGCGAGAAGCTTATGGTGTTTTACGAGCGGGCCAGCGGCAGCCGCATGCATGCGGCCTATATCCGTCCGGGCGGCGTGCATCAGGACCTTCCTCCCGAGCTCGTCGCCGACATCTATGCCTTTTGCGACCCGTTCCTCAAAGTGTGCGACGACATCGAGAGCCTCCTCACCGACAATCGCATCTTCAAGCAGCGCAACGTCGATATCGGCGTGGTGACGCTTGCCGACGCCTGGGCCTATGGCTTTTCCGGCGTCATGGTGCGCGGCTCCGGCGCCGCCTGGGACTTGCGCAAGTCCCAGCCCTACGAATGCTATGACGAGCTGAAGTTCGATATCCCCATCGGCAAGCACGGCGATTGCTACGACCGCTACCTTTGCCGCATGGAGGAGATGCGCCAGTCGGTGAAGATCATGAAGCAGGCGTGCGAGCGTCTTTCCACCGAGCTTGGACCCGTCACCGTCGAGAACCACAAGATGGTACCGCCGAAGCGCGCCGAGATGAAAAGCTCCATGGAGGCGCTCATCCACCACTTCAAGCTTTATACCGAGGGCTATCATGTGCCCGCGGGCGAGGTGTATGCCGCGGTCGAGGCGCCGAAGGGCGAGTTCGGCGTCTATCTCGTGGCCGACGGCTCGAACCGGCCCTATCGCTGCAAGATCAGGGCGCCGAGCTTCGTGCACCTCCAGGCCATGGACTTCCTCTGCCGCGGCCATATGCTCGCCGATGTCTCGGCCGTGATCGGATCGATCGATATCGTGTTCGGAGAGATTGATAGGTAGAGAGAGGGCAACATGACGAAGATGCTCATGACTTTGGTCTGCGCTGGCGCGCTCCTCTTTGCTCTCGACACGGCGCGCGCCGCCGAGCCGGGAGGCGGTGCGGCGGGAAGCAAGGCTGGTGAAGGCGCAAAGTCGAAAGCGGGCGAGAGTGAAACCGGCAAGCCTGAAGAGGGCGGCGCCGGCAAGCCTGACGAAGGCGGACCCGATGAAGGCGACGAAGGCGCCGAAGGACCGCCCGGGGGCAAGGGCGGTCCGGTGTCCTTGGCCGAGCTCACGCGCGACGGCTTCGTGATCCGCACCACGGACTTCATCCCGGGCGATGCCGTGACGCGTCAATCGGGCAAACTGTCCGCCGATGCCGTCATCGTGACTTTGCAAAAGACGACCTCGACGGCGGTCTGCTTCTATACGCTCAAGGCCTATGTGGGTAAGAAGCTCTCCACCATCGCCGCGTGCACCGTTCACCAATAAGGGCCATCGCGTCAGCTGGGCAACGATCTGCCGCGAGAAGAGAAGAAGACAGCCGCATGAGCGTCCGCCGCCTCGCCACCGAGCAGCCCGAGGGCTTCGCCTTCACGCCAGAGAATCTTGAATGGGCCAAGGCCCAGACCAAGAAATATCCGGAAGGCCGCCAAGCCTCCGCCGTGCTCCCGATCCTGTGGCGCGTGCAAGAGCAGATGGGCGGCTGGCTGCCCGAGCCCTCGCTCCGCTACGTGGCTGACCTGCTCGGGCTTGCTTACATCCGCGTCTATGAGATCGCGACCTTCTACACCATGTTCAATCTGGCACCGGTCGGCCGCTATTACGTGCAGGTGTGCGGCACGACACCGTGCTGGCTCCGCGGCGCTGACGCGATCAAGGCCACCTGCCGCAAGCTGATCGGCGAGCCGGGCCACGTGACGCATGACGGGGCGTTCTCCTGGACCGAGGTCGAGTGCCTCGGCGCTTGCGTCAACGCCCCCATGGCCCAGATCAACAAGGACTATTACGAAGACCTGACGCCGGAGAGCCTGGAACGCATCATCGGGAATTTGCGGTCGGGTCGTCCGGTGATGCCCGGCCCCCAGGATGGCCGGCAGGCATCGGCGCCGATGGGCGGTCCCATCACGCTGACCGATCCCGAGCTCTACCGGAACGAGGCGCCGCGCGAGGCTGAGATGGCAAACGCGGGCGCTGCTCTGACCGATCAAGAGGCTAAACGGCCGGGCGAGGCCGCCAATCAGCGCGAGGCAGCGGTGCCGAAGCCGCCGCTCGGCAAGGGCCGGAAATCGAGGCCGCGCTGATGCTGCAGGACAAGGACCGCATCTTCAAGAATCTGTATGGGCTGCACGATTGGCGGCTCAAGGCGGCGCGTGCGCGCGGCGCCTGGGACGGCACCAAGGCGATGATCGAGCGCGGGCACGAGGCCATCATCGAGGAGGTGAAGGCGTCGGGCTTGCGCGGCCGCGGCGGCGCCGGCTTCCCCACCGGGCTCAAATGGTCCTTCATGCCGACCAAGTCCGACGGGCGCCCGAGCTATCTCGTGGTCAATGCCGATGAGTCCGAGCCCGGCACCTGCAAGGATCGTGACATCATGCGCCACGATCCGCACCTCCTGATCGAGGGCGCGCTCTTGGCCGCCTTCGCTATGCGGGCGCATGTCTCCTACATCTATATCCGCGGCGAGTTCATCCGCGAGCGCGAGATCCTGCAAGCCGCCATCGACGAGGCTTATGACGCCAAGCTCATCGGCCGGAACAATGTGAATGGCTGGGACTTCGAGCTCTATCTGCATCATGGCGCTGGCGCCTATATCTGCGGCGAGGAGACGGCGCTGCTCGAGAGCCTCGAGGGCAAGAAGGGCCAGCCGCGGCTGAAGCCCCCGTTCCCCGCCAATGTCGGGCTCTACGGTGCGCCGACCACCGTCAACAATGTCGAGACCATCGCGGTGGTGCCCGATATCCTGCGCCGCGGGGCCACCTGGTTCACCTCGCTCGGCCGGCCCAACAACGCCGGCACCAAGCTCTTCTGCCTCTCGGGCCATGTGAATAAGCCCTGCAATGTCGAGGAGGAGATGGGCGTGCCCTTGCGCGAGCTCATCGACCACTATGCCGGCGGGGTGCGCGGCGGCTGGGACAATCTCTTGGCCGTCATTCCCGGCGGCTCGTCGGTCCCGTGCATCCCGGCAAGCCAATGCAACGACCTGCCCATGGATTTCGACAGCCTCAAAGCGCTCAAGACCGGGCTCGGGACGGCGGCCGTGATCGTCATGGACAAGTCCACCGACATCATCCGCGCCATCGCCCGGCTCTCCTATTTCTACAAGCATGAATCCTGCGGCCAGTGCACGCCCTGCCGCGAGGGCACCGGCTGGATGTGGCGCGTGCTTGAGCGCATGGCCAAGGGCCAGGCCGAGAAGGGCGAGATCGATATGCTGCTCAACGTGAGCTACCAGGTGGAGGGGCACACCATCTGTGCGCTGGGCGACGCCGCGGCCTGGCCGGTGCAGGGGCTGATCCGCCATTTCCGCCACGTCATCGAGGAGCGCATCGACGCTCAAGCCACCAAACCTTTCGCTCCCTCCGTTCCCGTCGCGGCTGAATGAGACCTAGATGCCCAAGCTGATCATCAACCGCAGCGAAATCGAGGTGCCGGACGGCATCACGCTCATCCAGGCCTGCGAGCTCGCCGGCGTCGAGATCCCGCGCTTCTGCTATCACGAGCGCCTCTCCATCGCCGGCAATTGCCGCATGTGCCTGGTCGAGGTCGCCGGCATGCCCAAGCCGGTCGCCTCCTGCGCCATGGGCGTCAGCGATCTCAGACCCTCGCGCGACGGCACGCCGCCCACCATCATCACCGACTCCGAGACGGTGAAGAAGGCGCGCGAAGGCGTGCTCGAGTTCCTGCTCATCAATCACCCGCTCGACTGCCCGATCTGCGATCAGGGCGGCGAATGCGATTTGCAGGACCAGACCATGGCCTATGGCTTCGACGCCGGCCGCTTCCAGGACAATAAGCGCGCGGTGGAGGACAAATATCTCGGGCCATTGATCGGCACCTACATGACGCGCTGCATCCACTGCACGCGCTGTGTGCGCTTCATGACCGAGGTCGCCGGCGTCGAGGAGCTTGGCGCCATCGGCCGCGGCGAGGACATGGAGATCAGCACCTATCTTGAGCAGGGCATGCTGTCGAACCTGTCGGGGAACGTGGTCGATCTCTGCCCCGTGGGCGCGCTGACCTCCAAGCCTTATGCCTTCATGGCGCGCCCCTGGGAGCTCACCAAGACGCTGTCGATCGACGTCATGGACGCGCTCGGCAGCGCCATCCGCGTCGATGCCCGCGGTCGCGAGGTCATGCGCATCCTGCCGCGCGTCAACGACGCCATCAACGAGGAGTGGATCTCCGACAAGGCTCGGCATGTTTGGGACGGCTTGCGCACGCAAAGGCTCGACCGCCCCTATGTGAGGCGGAACGGCAAGCTTGAGGAGGCGAGCTGGGACGAGGCCTTTGGCATCATCGCCGGGAAGCTCAAGGGGCTCGACGGTCCCCGCTTCGGGGCGATCGCCGGCGATCTCGTAGCTGCGGAGGAGATGTTCGCGCTGAAGCTCCTGACCGAGCAGCTCGGTTCTCCCAACATCGACTGCCGCCAGGATGGCTCAAAACTCGATCCTGCGCTCGGCCGCGCCACCTATCTCTTCAACTCGACCATCGAAGGCATCGACCATGCCGACGCCATTCTCCTCGTCGGCACCAATCCGCGCCACGAGGCCCCGGTGCTCAACGCCCGCATCCGCAAGCGCTGGCGCCAAGCCCAAGGCAAGCTCGCAATCGGGCTGATCGGCGAGGACGAGGATCTCACCTATGCGTACGACTATCTCGGCGCGGGGCCAGAGACCCTCGCCAAGATCGCCGACGGATCGCATCCCTTCTTGAAGAAGCTCGAAGGGGCAGAGCGCCCGATCCTGATCCTCGGGCAAGCAGCACTCGCCCGGCCGGACGGTGCGGCGGTGCTTGCCCTTGCCGCCAAGGCTGCCATCGCCATGGGTGCGATCAAACCTGCACTCTCTTGGAATGGCTTCAATGTCCTGCATACGGCTGCCGCGCGCGTGGCAGGTCTCGATCTCGGCCTTGTGCCGGGCAAAGGCGGCCTCGACGTCGAGTCCATGATCGAGGCCGCTGCCAAGGGCAAGATCGAAATCGTGTATTTGCTAGGCGCCGACGAGATCGACATGGATAGTTTGGGGGATGCCTTCGTCATCTATCAAGGGAGCCACGGCGACAAGGGCGCTCATCGCGCCGATGTGATCCTTCCCGGTGCTGCCTATACCGAGAAGGACGGGACTTACCTGAACACCGAAGGCCGCGTGCAGATGACATCCCGCGCCGTCTTCCCGCCCGGCGACGCGCGCGAGGACTGGACGATCCTCAGGGCGCTGTCAGCCGTCCTCGGCCACAAGCTGCCGTTCGACACCACCCAACAGCTCCGTGCCAAGATGTTCGATGCGCATCCGCATTTGGCGCTGCTCGATCTGATCGATCCTGCCGATGTCACTGCAATCGAGCGTCTTGCCAAGACGCCGGCCAAGGTCGGCAAGGAGCGCTTCGGCCAAGCCATCGAGGATTTCTATCTCACCAATCCGATCGCGCGCGCGTCCGCGATCATGGCCAATCTGAGCGCGCTGCATGCGGGCGCGAACGACAAGGCGACCGGCACCGATGGCTGAGTTCTGGTCGAGCTATGGCTTGCCGCTCGCCCTCATCGTGGCGCAAAGCGTGGCGCTCCTCGTCACGCTGCTCATCATCGTGGCGTTTCTGCTCTATGCCGACCGCAAGGTGTGGGCCGCGGTACAGATGCGGCGCGGGCCGAACGTGGTCGGCCCTTGGGGCCTGTTTCAGTCCTTCGCCGACCTGCTCAAATTCGTGTTCAAGGAGCCGATCATCCCGGCCGGCGCCAATAAGGGCATCTTCCTGCTGGCGCCTGTCGTCACCGCCGGTCTGGCACTTTCGGCCTGGGCCGTCATGCCCGTCGCCAAAGGCTGGGAGGTCGCCAACCTCAATGTCGGTGTTCTTTTCATCTTCGCCATCTCGAGCCTTCAGGTCTACGGCGTGATCATGGCGGGCTGGGCGTCGAACTCGAAATACGCCTTCCTGGCCGCGCTCCGCTCCGCTGCGCAGATGGTCTCCTACGAGGTCTCGATCGGCTTCGTCATCATCACCGTGCTGCTCTGTGCTGGCTCGCTCAATCTCTCGGCAATCGTCGAGGCGCAAGACGGACGCTTCGGTCTCTTCGGCTGGTATTGGCTTCCGCTCTTCCCGATGTTCGTGGTGTTCTTCATCTCGGCTCTGGCCGAGACCAACCGCCCGCCTTTCGACCTGCTCGAGGCCGAGTCCGAACTCGTCGCGGGCTTCATGGTCGAATATTCCTCAACGCCCTATATGCTGTTCATGCTGGGGGAGTATGTCGCCATCGTCCTGATGTGCGGGCTCGGCACCGTCCTGTTCCTCGGCGGCTGGCTACCGCCCTTTCCCGTGGCGCCCTTCACCTGGATTCCAGGCGTGCTATGGTTCACCTTCAAGGTTTGCTTCTTGTTCTTTCTGATCGCCATGGTGAAAGCCATGGTGCCGCGCTACCGCTACGATCAGCTGATGCGGCTCGGCTGGAAGGTGTTCCTGCCGCTGTCGCTCGCTTCGGTCGTCGTCGTGGCGGCAATCTTGCAACTCTGGCAGCATATAGCCTAACGAGGAGAGCCAAGCGTGAAGCGTCTGGCCGAGGCCGCCAAGTCATTGTTACTGATAGAGTTTCTGTCAGCCTTTTGGCTTGCCATGAAATATTTCGTGGCCCCCAAGGCGACACTCAACTACCCCTTCGAAAAGGGGCCGCTCAGCCCTAGATTCCGCGGTGAGCATGCGCTCAGGCGTTATCCGAACGGGGAGGAGCGCTGCATCGCCTGCAAGCTGTGCGAGGCCATCTGCCCGGCGCAAGCCATCACCATCGAGGCTGGACCCCGCCGCAATGACGGGACCCGCCGCACCACGCGCTACGACATCGACATGGTGAAATGCATCTATTGCGGCTTCTGCCAAGAGGCCTGCCCGGTCGATGCCATCGTCGAGGGACCGAATTTCGAGTTCGCCACCGAGACCCGCGAGGAGCTTTATTACGACAAGGACCGGCTGCTTGCGAATGGCGACCGCTGGGAGCGCGAGATCGCCAAGAATCTGGCGCTCGATGCGCCTTACCGGTGAGGGGAATCTCGCGTATGGGAGCTGCCTCTTACTTAACCTCGCCCCTGTGGGGAGAGGTCGGCTCGCACAGCGAGCCGGGTGAGGGGGCTTTCGAGTCTCCTGGATCATGCATCCCCCTCACCCCAACCCTCTCCCCACAGGGAAGAGGGGGATTCGAGGGCGAACCGCAATAATGCTAAGCGCGCTGTTCTTCTATCTCTTCGCCATCCTCTGTGTCGGCGCGGCCTTCATGGTCATCACCGTGAAGAATCCCGTGCACGCCGTGCTGTTCCTGATCCTCGCCTTCTTCAACGCCTCGGGCCTCTTCGTGCTGCTCGGCGCCGAGTTCCTGGCGATGATTTTGGTCGTGGTCTATGTCGGCGCCGTGCTCGTGCTGTTCCTGTTCGTGGTGATGATGCTCGATGTCGACTTCGCCGAGCTCAGGGCCGGCTTCCTCAAATATCTGCCGATCGGCGCCACCATCGGCATCCTGCTCCTGGTCGAACTCATCTTCATCGTCGGCGCCTGGATCACGGCGCCCGACATCGTCGCGCAGGTGCCAACGCCGCCTGCCGCTCAAGTGAGCAACACCGAGGCGCTGGGCCTGATCCTCTATACCCGCTACGTCTATCTGTTCGAGGCCGCCGGTCTCATCCTGCTGGTCGCCATGGTCGGCGCTATCGTGCTCACGCTGCAGCATAAGCGGGACGTGCGGCGCCAGTCGGTCGCGGCGCAGGTCGGCCGCACGCGCGAGATGGCCGTCGAGGTCGTCGAGGTCGAGACGGGAAGGGGGCTGTCATGATCGTCGGGCTGTCGCATTACCTCACCGTTGCCGCGATCCTGTTCACCCTCGGTATTTTCGGCATCTTCTTGAACCGCAAGAACGTGATCGTCATCCTGATGAGCATCGAGCTGATGCTGCTTGCGGTGAACATCAATCTCGTCGCCTTCTCCTCCTTCCATGGCGATCTCGTCGGCCAGGTCTTCGCCCTGATCGTTCTCACCGTCGCCGCCGCGGAAGCAGCCATCGGGCTTGCCCTCGTCGTCGTCTATTTCCGCAACCGCGGAACCATCGACGTCGCCGAAATCGACCTGCTCAAGGGCTGACCCCGGAAACGCGATGTATCAGGCGATTCTCTTCCTCCCGCTGCTTGGCGCCATCTTTGCCGGCTTCTTCGGCCGCCTCGTGGGCGCGCGCGCCTCCGAGGTGGTCACCACGACGCTCGTGCTGATCACCACGCTCCTGTCATGGCTCGCCTTCTACCAGGTGGCGCTGCAGGGCCAGGAGGAGCGGATCGAGCTTGTGCGCTGGATCGATTCAGGCGCTCTTCATTCAGTCTGGTCGCTCCGCATCGATACGCTGACCGCCGTGATGCTGGTGGTGGTGACCACGGTCTCCGGCCTCGTGCATCTTTATTCCTGCGGCTACATGGAGGAGGATCCGAGCCGGCCGCGCTTCTTCGCCTATCTCTCGCTCTTCACCTTCGCCATGCTGGCGCTGGTGACCGCCGACGATTTCCTGCAGCTCTTTTTCGGCTGGGAGGGTGTCGGCCTGATGAGCTATTTGCTCATCGGCTTCTGGTATCACAAGCCCGCCGCCAACGCCGCCGCCATCAAGGCCTTCATCGTCAACCGCGTCGGCGATTTCGGTTTCGCGCTCGGCATCTTCGCCGTCTTCACCCTGTTCAACTCCATCCAGTACGACACGGTCTTCGCCTCGGCTCCTGACCAGGTCGGCAAGACCATGGAGTTCCTGGGGATGCACGTCGACGCGCTGACCCTGATCTGCCTGCTCCTGTTCATGGGGGCCATGGGCAAGTCGGCGCAGTTCCTGCTGCACACCTGGCTTCCCGACGCCATGGAGGGCCCGACGCCCGTCTCGGCGCTGATCCATGCCGCGACCATGGTGACGGCCGGCGTGTTCATGGTGGCGCGGCTTTCCCCGCTGTTCGAGCTAGCACCCATCGCGCTCAGTTTCGTCACCATCATCGGCGCCACCACCGCCTTCTTCGCCGCGACCGTCGGTCTCGTGCAGACCGACATCAAACGCGTCGTCGCCTATTCGACCTGCTCGCAGCTCGGCTACATG
>JAENXG010000214.1 GCA_016649675.1 Methyloceanibacter sp. | reverse complement strand
CATTGGCGAGTGTCGTGGCACCTGGGTTCACGGACCCCGCCGAGGTGGACACGCTGGTGCGGCTCATACGCATTGTTTTGCCGGCGCAGTTCTTCCTCGTGATCGGAGGACTGCTGTCGGCGGCGCTCCAGGCACAGGACCGACACTTCCTTCCGGCGATGGCGCCGCTCGTCTACTCCGCTTGCATCATCGTGGGCGGCTTGGTTGGGGCGTACCATGGCGGATTGGGAGCCGACGGATTCGCTTGGGGCGTACTGGTTGGCTCGATATTAGGGCCTTTCGGGCTGCCGCTATACGGCTGCCTCAAGACAAACATGCGCTGGTCCCCGATCTTTTCGTTCCGCAACCCGGACCTCAAGCGCTACCTCTGGCTGTCACTTCCGATCATGATCGGCTTCTCCATCGTCGTCGTGGATGAGTGGATCATAAAAAGCCAAGCGTCGTACCTCGCCGCAGGCGAGCTGTCGTATCTGCAATATGGGAGGACGCTGATGAAAGTGCCGATCGGCGTGTTCGGCATGGCGATCGGCGTGGGAGCCTATCCGACGATAAGCCGTGTGGTCGCCGCCGGGGACGTGGCGGAAGCGTATGGCGTGCTGTGCCATGCGGTACGACTGATGCTGGTCGCAACATTTGCGGCTCAGATTTGCCTGACGCTCGCCGGCTTCGAGGCGGCCTACCTGATCTGGGGACCGTTTGCCAGCCGGTTCAGCGTTGCCGATGCGCAAGCCACTGGGACGATTCTCATGTATCTGTCCCTGGGCCTTGCCGGGTGGGCGGCGCAGACCGTCATCAGTCGCGGCTTCTATGCTTTGGGCAGCACGTGGCTGCCAACGGCCGTCGGTACGATGGTCACATTCGGCCTGGTGCCGCTTTATATCGTCCTGCGTCAGTATTGGGGCGCGATCGGCCTGGCGATCGCCAGCTCGGTGTCGATCCTCGTCTACGTGCTGCTGCTCGGCTGGTTGCAGCGCCGTCGCTTCGAGCGCGAGGCTATAGCCAAAGGCACCACGCTGCAGGGTGTGCCCGGCATGCTGGAGGCGGCACTGCGCTTGGCCCTGGCGGCTGGCGTCGCCATCGGCGTAGGGCTGGGGGTGCGCGTTTTCTTGCTACAGCTCTTGCCGGGGGTGCATCTCATAGCAATTCTGGTGCGCGCCACCACGCTGTGCGCGGTGGGGGTCGGGACGTACGTGACGCTGGCTCGACTCTTGGGTGTGCGCGAGCTGGCCGAGATAGAAGGCATGGTCTTGCGAAGGCTTAATTTAAGGCCACGAACTTGATGGAGCACGGGCAGCGATCAGGCGCCAAGTCAACCGCTCTCGCCGGTGCCTAGCCGCAGCGGTCGGTCCTGCGACCTGGCTCATCACAGGATGCTTTTAGCGTAGAGGTCGGTGCGGCGGTCTCGGAAGAAGCCCCACTCGGCGCGGTAGGTTGCGATCTCGGCGAGATCGAAGCTCGCGACCAGCACGCCTTCCTCGGTCTCGCCGAAACTAGCGACAATCTCGCCGCGATGATCGGCGATGAAGGAATGGCCGTAGAATTTTTGCATCGCGCCGTCGTTTTCCTCAATGCCGATACGGTTCGCTGCCACAACCGGCACGGCATTCGACACGGCGTGGCCCTGCATGGCGCGTTGCCATTGTTTGTGGGTGTCGAGCGTGAGGTCGTAGGGCTCAGAGCCGATGGCCGTGGGATAGAGCAGCACCTCGGCGCCTTCCAGCACCATGGCGCGTGCCGCTTCCGGATACCATTGGTCCCAGCAGATGCCGACGCCGATCACGCCGGCTCGCGTCTTCCACGCCTTAAAGCCGGTGTCGCCGGGACGGAAATAGTATTTCTCCTGATAGCCGGGGCCATCGGGGATGTGGCTCTTGCGATAGACGCCGAGGATCTCGCCGTCGGCATCGGCAATTGCCACGCTGTTGTAATGATGCGGCCCGTCCTTCTCGAAGAAGGAGATGGGGATTACCACCTTCAGCTCCTTGGCGAGCCCAGCAAGCGCGCGCACCGCGGGATGCTCTTGCACAGGGTAGGCGGTGGCGAACCATTTCGGGTCCTGCTGCGTGGGAAAATAGATGCCCTGGAACAGCTCGGAAGGAAGGATCACTTGCGCGCCACGCTTCGCCGCCTCGCGGATGAAGCCTTCCGTCTTGGCGATGTTCGCCTTCATGTCGGGGCCATAGGACGTCTGGATGGCCGCCACACTGATCGTGCGCTTCGCCATCTAGAGCGGCTCCTGCTGCGTGATGCAATGGAACGACCCGCCGCCCGAGGTACCTTGCCCGAGAAGTGCGCGCGAAGAGACGCCGATGACTTTGCGGTCGGGAAACACTCGCCGCAAAGATTCGAGGGCGCGATCTTGCGTGGGCGTTCCATAGACGGGCACGACCACCACGCCATTGGCGATGACGAAGTTCATGTGCGAGGCGGGCGAGATTCCGCCCATGTCGTTGAGGACAAGGCCGGCACCGGCCACGCGAATGACCTCAAGCTTGCGGCCGAGCGCGTCCGTCGCCGTCTCGAGCGTGCGCGTGATCGCGTCCAAGGTTCCCGCGTTTGGATCGTCGGCGCCGGCCGGGGACTGGCAGACGACTTTGGAAGGGCCCACGAAGCGGGCGAGGTTGTCGATGTGGCCGTCGGTGTGGTCGTTGATGAGGCCTTCGTCGATCCAGACGATCTTCTTGGCGCCGAAGGCTTCGCCAAGTGCTGCTTCCGCCTGCTGCTTGGTCCAGCCATTGCGGTTTTCGTTGAGCAGCGTCTGCCGCGTGGTCAGGATCGTGAACTGACCGTCATGCTCGATGGCGCCGCCTTCCAGCACGAAATCAAATCTGCGCGTGGGCGTGCCCGCCAGCCGCGCGATATCGTCGCCGACGGTGGCGTCGTCGGGAAGATCGAACTTGCCGCCCCAGCCATTGGTCCTGAATCTGAGCGCGACCTTGCCTTTGCCGGTCCGCGCGAAGATCGGCCCGGTGTCGCGGAGCCAGATGTCCCCGTATTTCGCCGGGACGATCTCGGCGACATCGCCCAAGGCCGCGCGCGCCGACGCCTCGGCCTCGGCGCCGTTCACGAGCAGCCTCACCCTGTTAGTCGGGCTAAGGGCGCGCACCATCGCCGCCACGTCGCAGCGCGGCGTTGCAAGGTCGCCGTTCCACTCCTCAGGATCGGCGGGCCAAGCGGTCCAGATGGCCCTTTGCGGCGCCCATTCGGCAGGGATGGAGATGGCTTCTTCGGTCACGGCGGCTCTCATGACGCCTACCTATAGAGAGTGCCCAAATTGCGCAAAGGAGGATTTCTAGTCGTGCGATTGCGAGGGGCTTGCGCGCTCGGGGAGGGCAGCCATCGGCCATTGCGCGGCAATATAAGCGCGGAACCACACGCTGAAGCGGAGCGGCATGGCGGCAACATCAGCACGCACGTCGTCGAGGCTCGACCATTGATAGCCTTCGGCCTCTGCGGGGTTGGGCGCGACCTCTCCGTCATGGAGCCCGCGAAAGACATGCACGATCTCGTGCTCGATCGCTCCCTGGTCGAGCTCGGCGCGATAGCGGATCGTTCCGAGACCCGTGAGCGAACAGGTAAAGCCCATCTCCTCCTCGAGCCGGCGCAAGGCCGCGGCGGCGATGTCCTCGCCGGGGCGGGGATGGCCGCAACAGGCATTGGTCCATAAGCCCCCGGAATGGTACTTGCCGTGGTGGCGCTTCTGCAGGAGGAGCCGCCCGGCGCTGTCCCAGACGATGACGGAGAAGGCACGGTGAAGCGCGCCCTGGCGATGGGCATCGCGCTTCCCCGCCGTGCCGATGACGCGATCGGCGTCATCCACGAGAACCATCAGGTCTTCAGCAGCACTCACGCGAAAAATCCTTCCAAAAGAACCGTCTGGCGGCCCGCCATCAGCAGTAGGTCCTTGACGTGCGTCAGAAAAGGATCATTTCAGGGGCCTTGCTCCTTCGCTACCATCCTTGCGCCGGCAGGCCGGTTCGCGCGCCGCGCATGGCCCCTCGCAAACACTATGGCTGAACGAGATTTCATATGATTTTCCGGCAGCTCTACGACAGCACTTCGAGCACTTACACCTATCTCCTGGCGAGCCGCCATGGCGGAGAAGCGCTCATCATCGATCCCGTCCTCGAACGGGTCAATCGCTACCTCCAGCTCCTCAAGGAGCTCGATGTGCGACTGGTCAAAGCGGTGGACACGCATCTCCATGCCGACCACATCACCGGACTCGACGCGTTGCGCGAGCGCACGCGCTGCATCACGGTGATGGGGGAGCAGAGCAAGGCCGAGGTCGTCTCCATCCGTGTCGGCGACGGCGACCGGGTTGATATCGAGGGCGTGAGCCTCGAGGCGCTCTATACGCCGGGTCACACCGACGATTCCTACAGCTTCATCATGAAGGATCGGGTGTTCACCGGCGACACGCTGCTCATCCGCGGCACCGGCCGCACCGACTTCCAGAACGGCGACCCGCGGGCGCAATACGACTCGCTGTTCGGGCGGTTGCTCAAGCTCCCTGAGGAGACGCTG
>JAENXG010000187.1 GCA_016649675.1 Methyloceanibacter sp. | reverse complement strand
GATCGCCGCACCTTGAACTATGTCGTCCATCGTCATTCCTCATGCCCGCTTTGCTCAATAGCCTGCCTTTTTGAGCTCGGCATCGAGCTCGGGCAGGACCGTGAAGAGGTCGCCGACAAGGCCATAGTCGGCGACCTGGAAGATGGGTGCGTCGGCATCCTTGTTGATGGCGACGATCACCTTGGAATCCTTCATGCCGGCAAGGTGCTGGATGGCGCCGGAAATGCCGACCGCGATATAGAGCTCGGGCGCCACGACCTTTCCCGTCTGCCCGACCTGGTGGTCGTTCGGCATATAGCCGGCATCGACCGCGGCGCGGCTGGCGCCGACCGCGGCGCCGAGCCGGTCGGCGAGCGGCTCGATCAGGGTCTTGAAGTTGTCGCCGGACTGCATGCCGCGCCCGCCGGAGACGACGATACGCGCCGCCGTGAGCTCAGGGCGCTCGCTCACGCTGATCTCGGAGCCTTCGAAGCTCGAAAGTCCGACCGCGGCCGGTGGGGCAACGGTCTCGATGGGAGCCGAGCCGCCCTCCCCCGCACTGGCGAAGGCTGTGGTGCGAACCGTGCCGACGACGATCTTGTCGCTGCTCTCGACCGTCTGCAGCGCGTTGCCGGCATAGACCGGGCGCACGAAGCTTGTGGGTGACTTTACCTCGATGATGTCGGAAATCTGGGCCACGTCGAGCAGCGCCGCCACCCGCGGCAGCACGTTCTTGCCCGTGGTCGTGGCCGGTGCGAGCAGCACGCCATAAGTCTGCATCAGGGGAAGCACCGCTGCCGCCGTCTCTTCCGCCAGGCGCTGCGCCAGATGCGGGGCTTCGACGAGGAGGACCTTGCGCACGCCATCGAGGTTGGCGGCTTGCTCGGCGACCGAACGACAGTCCTGGCCGGCAACGAGAATATCGACGTCGGTGCCGAACGCGCGCGCCGCAGTCAGCGCCTTGGCGGTCGCTGGTGCCAGTGTCTTGTTGTCGTGCTCTGCCAGCAGGAGGACCGCCATCTAGAGGACTCCCGCCTCGTTCTTCAATTTGTCGACGAGCGCGGCGACGCTATCCACTTTGACGCCCGCCTCGCGCACTTTCGGCTCGGCGATGGACAGCACCTTCAAGCGCGGCGCGATGTCGACGCCGAGCGCCTCGGGCGTAGTCTCGTCGATCGGCTTCTTCTTCGCCTTCATGATGTTGGGAAGCGACGCATAGCGCGGCTCGTTGAGCCTGAGGTCGGTGGTGACCACGGCGGGCTTCGACAGGATCAGCGTCTCGAGCCCGCCGTCCACCTCGCGCACCACTTTGATCTTGGACCCGTTGAGCTCGATCTTCGAGGCGAAGGTGCCCTGCGGCCAGCCGAGCAGGCCGGCGAGCATCTGCCCCGACTGGTTGCAGTCGTCGTCGATGGCCTGCTTGCCCATGATCACGAGATCGGGTTTCTCGCTCTCGACGACGCTCTTCAACAGCTTGGCGACGCCAAGCGGCTCAACGCTTTGATCGGTCTTGATCAGGATGGCGCGGTCGGCCCCCATGGCCAGCGCGGTGCGCAACGTGTCTTGCGACTTCGCGCTGCCGATCGAGACGGCGACGACCTCGGTCGCCTCCCCCCGCTCTTTGATGCGGACGGCTTCCTCGACGGCAATCTCGTCGAATGGATTCATCGACATCTTGACGTTGGCGAGATCAACCCCGCTGCCATCCGACTTGACGCGGACCTTGACGTTGAAATCGACGACCCGTTTCACGGGAACGAGAATCTTCATGCGGCTTTGGTTCCCCGCACGTTTGTAACCAGCCCCCCAAAATCCAGCCATCTCGCAACTGCGAAATGGCCGCGACCGTACTGCCGGCCATGGCCCAAGTCAATGGTTTCTAGGGGTTTCGGGAGGTTTTTAGGCCCCGCCTCGGGTCTTGTCGAACAGCGGTACACCGCGCCGCCGCATGAACAGGATCAATACCGCTCCGGCCGAAAGCCCGCCGATATGGGCCCACCAGGCCACGTTCTCCGCGCTCTCGAACAGGATGTTTCCGACCTGCGCCAGGATCCAAATGCCGAGCGCCCAGAACGCTGTGATCTTGATCGGGATACGCCACAGCGCGAGCACCCACACCTTCACCTTGGGATGCAGGATCAGATAGGCGGAGATGACGCCGGCCACCGCGCCTGATGCCCCGATCAGGGGCAGTTCCGAGTTCGGCATCATCCAGGAGTGGAGCACGGCGGCGAAGATCCCGCACATCAGGTAGAACATGATGAAGCGGAGATGGCCCATGGCGTCCTCGATATTGTCGCCGAAGACCCAGAGGAACAGCATGTTGCCGAGGAGATGTATCCAGCTTCCGTGCAGGAACATGTAGGTGATGAGGGTGAAGCGCTCCGGCATCGGAAAGGCGCCGGTGGCAAAGATCGATCCACTGGT
Source organism: Methyloceanibacter sp. (assembly GCA_016649675.1). Taxonomy (GTDB): domain Bacteria; phylum Pseudomonadota; class Alphaproteobacteria; order Rhizobiales; family Methyloligellaceae; genus Methyloceanibacter. The sequence goes on along the minus strand of JAENXG010000187.1, from coordinate 2,580 downwards.
CTCGCCGCCCGCCATCAGCTTCGCCGGGATGACGGCGAAGGCTGCGGTATTCTCATCGTCGAGCGGAATGAACCAGCCCGTCTCGAAGATCGCATAGATGGCGACATTGAGGACGATCAGCGCCACCGTCACATACTGATAGCGGATCCACTTCAGCGGATTGGCGTCATGGAGGGGTATGAACACGGACCGACCGTTCCCCGCATCAGCGGTTTTTGCCCGGCACCCACGTTACATCGGACTTCCCCTTGTCGTTGGCGAAGCGGGCCGCGACGAACAGGAAATCCGACAGCCGGTTGATGTAGCGGAGCGCCGGCGCCCCGACCTTCTCGCCCTGCCTTGCCGCCAGCGCCACCATCAGGCGCTCGGCCCGGCGCGAGATGGTGCGGGCGAGATGCAGGAAGCTTGCAGCGGGCGAGCCCCCGGGCAGCACGAAGGAGCGCAAAGGTTGAAGCTCGCGGTTGAGATCGTCGATCTCGCTTTCCACCCGCTCAACCTGGGCGTCGGTGACTTGCAGACGCCCGCGAGCGTCCTTGGTCTCGTCGGGGAAGCAGAGATCGGCGCCGAGATCGAACAGATCGTTCTGGATGCGCGCGAGCATGGCGTCGAGCGCAGGCTGCGCCTCGCGCGTGTGCAGCCGGGCGAGGCCGAGTGCCGCGTTGGTCTCATCGAGCGTGCCATAGGCCTCGACTCTGAGGTCGTATTTCGACACGCGCCGCCCTGAGCCTAGCGCAGTGGTGCCGTCGTCGCCGGTGCGCGTGTAGATCTTGTTGAGGACGACCATCACCACCCGCCCTAGAACAGCTTCAAAGACAAAGGCTTAGACCTGAGCCTGCGGGTCACGCCATTTTCTCAGCTTAGCGTAGCTTGGCGCCGAGGAGGGTCAAGCCTTCGTTACAAAGGCGGAGGCTACTTTCTGGCCAAATAGATGGCGGCCATGACGATGCACAGGGCGATGAATTGCAGGATCACGCGCCACCGCATCAGGGTTTGGCTGAGATTGGGGTTCCCGCCGCGCAGCATGTTCCACAGCCCGAGCAGCAGCACCAGGACAACGGCAGCAAGCGCGAAGGGAATGGCCAGGCGGACGGCGTATTCCATGGGATCCCCGTGACTCGGGCTAGAGCATGATCTTAGAAAAGTGGGAATCGGTTTTCCGAAAAGATCACGCTCAAACAAGACACTAAAGCGTTTTCGCGATTCAATCTCAGGCGATAGCGCTCTAGAACCAACGCCCGGCGGGCGACTCTAGTTGCTTGCAGCCACCGCGTCGAGGGCGCGGGTCGGCAGGAGGCGACGCAATAGGGCCGCAACATAGGTCGGCACGGTGACGTAATAGCGGGGCTTGGGCCGCTTGCTCTCCAGCGCCCGGACGAGCTTGGCGGCCACCGCCTCCGGCCCAAGCTTGAAGGTCTGGCTGCCGCCCGCCTCCATCCGCGCGATGCGGGCGCGGTAGATCTCCCGATGAGGCGAGCCCTCAAGATCGATGTGGCGGCGATAAGCCTGGAGCGCGTGCTCGACAAAGCGGCTGGCGATTGGCCCCGGCTCGATCAGGACGATCTTGATGCCGGTCGCTGCCAACTCCATGCGGAGCGTGTCGGCAAGCGCCTCGATGGCGAATTTGGAGGCGCAATAGGCGCCGCGATACGGCGCTGCGAGGAGGCCGAGCACCGAGGAGCAGAACACGATGCGGCCCTCTCCTTGCTCCCGCATCGAGGGGATGACGCGGCTTGTGAGATCGTGCCAGCCGAAGACGTTGGCCTCGAACTGGGCGCGGAGCACGTCGGGCTTCAAGTCCTCGACCGCGCCGGGCTGGCCATAGCCGCCATTGTTGAAGAGGGCGGTGAGCTTGCCTCCCGTCGCCGCCAGCACGTGCTCGGCGGCCTCGGCTATCGAGCCGGGCTCGGCGTAATCGAGATAGAGGCTCTCGACGCCAACTTCGTCTTTCAGCCGCGCGATGTCTTCCGGCTTTCGCGCGGTCGCAAACACCCGCCAGCCGCGCGCCTTCATCTCACGCGCCGAAGCCAAGCCGATGCCCGAGGAGCAGCCGGTGATGAGGATGGAACGCTCGCTCATGAGCAGCGATTGAGGTCCGCCGGCAAAATCTGAATCGCAGGAAACGCGACCCTGACCAGCTATAGCATGAGCAAAAGTGTGTCCGCCGCCCTTCTTATTTCTTCTGGGCCTCGAGAAAAGCTTTGAATTCCGGAATGTCGAGCGTGAGGATGGGCGTCAAATCGTCGGCCAGGATCTCGTAGATGACACCGTCGATGTTACGGTTGCTGAAGTAAACGATGACATCTGGTCGCCGCCCACTTCCCGGTGCGGCTCGCCACCCGCAGGGGTAAACACGTAACTACCGACGGGACGGATTTCCTTGATGTCGCCGTTGGCCCGGTAGATGCGCAGCTCGCCCTGGATGACGAGAGTGCGGTAATCCGCCTTGTGTCTGTGCAGCACGATCTGCTTGTTGGCTGCGAATTTGAACAGCACATCGACGATCTTGTTCGCTTCGTCCACGTCGCAAACGTGATACTCGATGTGCTCAAACCCCTCGATCGGGTTCCATCTGATGTTGCG
>JAENXG010000441.1 GCA_016649675.1 Methyloceanibacter sp. | reverse complement strand
CGACGTGGCTCTTGCCGTCGAGGCGATGAAGGCGGGCGCCATCGATTTCATCGAGAAGCCGTTCGATGAGGATGCGATCCTGAGCGCCGTCCAATCCGCGCTTGACCACGCCCAAAGGGAGGAGCGGGGAGGGGAGGATAGAGCCGCCGTCACGGCGAAGCTTGCGCTCCTTTCGGAGCGCGAGCGCCAGGTGCTCGAGGGCCTGATCTCGGGACATCCGAACAAGACCATCGCCTATAGCCTCGGCATCAGCCCTCGCACGGTCGAAGTCTACCGCTCCAATCTGATGACTAAGATGGAGGCGAAAAGCCTGTCCGAGCTGATCCGGATGGCGATCCTTGCGCAAGTCCCCGCGGCTGGACGCGCCTCCAAGTAGAGCTTGAGGCTCGCAGCCTCTGTTTACCCCGTTTGACCTAGCTCAAAGCGGCCCCCCGTCACTCTGCGTAATTTTCCGTCTCCGATGCGGCGCGAGTCGCGCCTGAAGGAGATTGTTTTGCCGGAGCTCAGAACCATTCTCATCGCGGTAACGGACGGAGTCCTCGCGGATTCCTTGCGCTTCTCGCTTGAGCTTGAGGGCTTCGAGGCGAAGCTTTGCGACGAGGATTCCCTGCTCCCCGCTATGACCGCAAGACAAACGCCGGGCTGTCTGGTGCTCGACCAGGACGTGTTCACGCGCATGGTCGACGGCAAGGCCAAGCCGATCTTCGCCGAAACCGGCATCCCGGTGGTGCTGATGGTGGGACATAAGACGGAGCGCGTGGTGGCGCGTGCCAAGGCGGCCGGGGTGACTAAGGTGGTCGAAAAGCCGCTGGTGGGAGGGGTGCTGTTCGAGGCGATCAGGAACGCCCTCCATGGGAGAGGGTCCGCAAACCCAGCGCTCGGGTCGTCCTGAAGACGCGTTTACCCTTCTCGGGTGGCTCCGCGCCCTGCGCCTACGTAGTTTCCCTTAAGTGTCCATCACGAATTTCCGCGCCTTAGAGCAAGGCGTACCAATTGCGTCAGGCAGACCGATTCCCTCGGAGGATCAACGATGCTGACGCAGAGCGCTGTGACCCAATCGTTTCACCTTCATCGTCACCCCTCCTTCCCACCGAGCCGGAAACCTGTCGCGCCCGACTCTCTTCACTCTGCTGGCGTTTCCATGAGCTTTGGCCGGAATGCAGAGATCTATGCCGAAGGGGAGGCCTCAGGTTACGTCTACAAGGTCGTCTCGGGTGTCGTCCGCGTCTCCAATCTTCTTCCCGATGGGCGCCGCCAGATCAGCGCCTTCCACATGCCGGGCGACATGTTCGGTTTCGAGAGCGACGAGGTCCACCACGCTTCTGCTGAGGCCGTGGTGCCAACCAAGGTCATCGCCTACAAGTGGCAAGGCCTGCTCAGCGCCGGCCCCCAATCGAACGGCGTCGTGCGCGAGCTCTTAAGGCTCACCATGATCGGGCTCAGGCAAAGCCGGGAGCATCTCCTCCTGCTCGGCCGCAAGAATGCGTTAGAGCGTCTCGCCGCGTTTCTCTTGGACATGACCGGCCGCTCGGACTCGAAGGTTGTGCTCGACCTTGCCATGCCGCGCCACGACATCGCCGATTATCTCGGCCTGACCCTTGAGACGGTCTCCCGCATGTTCGCCGAGCTCAAGGACCTGGGCACGATCAAGCTCGAATCGGCCAGGCGCGTGCATCTGCTCGACCCGGCCAAGCTCAAGTCCATGAGTGCTTGAAGGCCGCTTTCGGGCCATATTGGTGCCCTGAACACTTATATATATAGGCGGTGAGAGGCGGGGGTTTGCCATGCATGCGCGCATCGTCTTTAGTCTTGGCTTGGTTTTGCTGCTCGGGGTAAGAGTGGTATTGGCCGGTCCCGTGACGAGCGCTCCCGACCCCGCGCACGGCAGGGACTTGGCTGGGAGGCTTTGCTCGAACTGCCATCTCGTCGGCACCGGCCAGCAGCAACAGGCCAATGCCGACATTCCGAGCTTCCACGAGATCGCCAACTTGCAGGGGCAGACCGCAGGCGGCATCATGGCGCATATCATCCTCCCTAAGCACCCCATGCCAACCATTCCGCTCGAGAAGAGCGAGCTTGCCGACCTCGCCGCCTACATTCTCAGCCTGCGCGATCCGGAATAGCACCAAAGGCGGGATTTTCCCGCCGCGCCGCGACATGAGAAGTCGACATTCGTTCCTTCTGCCAGCAAAATTGCAGGACCTCGGACACCCCTTCGCCCGTGGCAAGCCGCTTGGGGTTCCGGCCGAGCAGGGTAGCGTTCCTGGCCCTTAATGCCTGGGGCGACCGGACCAAGGGTG
>JAENXG010000450.1 GCA_016649675.1 Methyloceanibacter sp. | reverse complement strand
ATCTCGCCCTACCTGTTCTTTTGGCAAGCCTCCCAGGAGGCCGAAGATGAGCGCGTCGATCACCACGCGAAGCCGTTGAAGAAGGCCCCGGAGCAAGCCCCCCGTGAGTTTGAGCGCATCCGCGCGGACACCTTAATCGGAATGGCATTCTCGAACGTCATAGCGCTCTCGATCATCGTGACGACCGCGACAGCGCTTAACAAAGCGGGAATCACCAATGTCGAGACTTCTGCGCAGGCGGCCGAGGCGTTGCGACCGATCGCCGGCGCCTTTGCTTTCGTGTTGTTTGCGTTAGGGATCATCGGGACCGGTCTTTTAGCCGTGCCCATACTTGCCGGCTCTGCAGCTTATGCAGTCGGCGAGGGTTGCAAGTGGCCAGTCGGCCTCTCTCGTAAACCGAAGCAAGCGACCGCGTTCTATTCAATATTGACCGCCGCTACCGTGCTTGGAGTGGGCATGACCCTAACTCCAATTGATCCGATCAAAGCATTGTATTGGGCGGCAGTGATCAATGGTGTTGTTGCGGTGCCGGTTATGAGCGTCATGATGGTCATGACTGCCCAACGGAAGATTATGGGTAAATTCGTGGTTATCGGCTGGCTCCGCTGGCTTGGCTGGGCATCGACCGCCGCGATGGCGGCGTGCGTCGGCGGAATGATAGTGAGCTGGGTTGCGTGAATTGGGCGCTCGGCTATGCGGCCGCGCCTTGCCTAACGAAACTCTGCAGCTCGTCGCCGGCCGTATGCCCAATAGCTAATCTTTACGTCGCTCCAGGACGTTATAACCGTGCTCGATGTCGTGGCAATAGACGATTGCCGCAGATGGCTGGAACCCTAGTGACGTCGATCCTTGCACCGATGAGCGCAAAGCCCTCAACGGCGAGATCTTCGACAACGGACGCGAAAGCGAGCTTGCCGTTGAACCAAGACTTGACCATGTGGTGGACATCCGTCGGCTGCGGCGCCATCAGAGCGCGGATGTGGGCGGACACGATCGCGTCGGCAATTCCAAGAGTGCAGTAGGCTAAAGCTCGCGCTCCCGCGAGCAGGGCACCGAGGAATGACGCCGCAACGGAGGGCAAACGCCTGTTCTCCACTTTCAACAGCGCTGTCACTTCAATGGCGGGGCGGCATGGGCCCGCGCTCATCAATGAGCGAGATTACCCCAAATATTTTTGCGAGCATCCGGGACGGCCGCCCAACGGGATGTCGAACTTCGGGCGCGTTATTCCTCCTCAGCAAATGTATGAGCTTGCAGCTTTCGATCAAAGCTAGATCCAACGCGCCTGCTACGCACTTATGCTCGTAACGTCGAAATGGTCGACTACACCAAGCGCCTCCGTAAGAGCGGTGGCGAAGCCCGCCGATCAAAATCCAGTTCAGCTTCAGCCATCGCTTTCAGCGGGTTCTTAACGCCGCTGGTAGGCAATGCCTAACGCCGCGGCCACGGCCAGGCCGGCAGCGCCAAGCAGGATTTTATCTCGTGCGTCGCGATCACGCAGAGATTCGTGTATGGCGACGGAAGCTTGGACGCACCGTGTCGCTTGGGCGTTCGGATTCGTTTGCTCATTGTGGGTGTTGCATTCGCAGGAGACCACACGAACGTAATAACTGATGCGTGTCGCGCGACGGTAGCGGCGCCTTCCTTCAATTCCGATGCCGCCGAGTTGCTCCACTGTCGCACCTTCTCTTTCGCCGTATCGGCGAATTCGCTGGCTTGATTTTTCACCACGCCAGCCACTCGGAACCAATGGCCAGTCGGAAAGGGATTATTTTTTTCGTGTGCGCGGGCTACTTGCCGCGAAGAGTATCCTTCAGGCCACCAAAGGCATTGCGGACTTTGCCGCCCGTCTTGTCAGCTTTACCCTCACTCTCCAACTTGGCATCGCCGGTGATCTTGCCCGCAACCTCCTTGACCTTTCCTTTGGCCTCTTGCGCTGAGCCCTTAATCCGATCCTTGTCCATAACTGTGTTCCTTTCCTGCATGGATCGGCGCTTAACGAAATACGTGCCTGCCGAGTTTCATCGATCCGACCGGAGTTCTCCCCACTCTAGGGTTTTAGTTTGGAACTTTGTGCCCGATTTGCGCGTTTCTTGCCGTCACACCTCAACCGAAAGGAACCGGCCATGGGTCGCTCCATTCTACTTTGGCTGCTGGGGGTTCCGATCCCCATCATCATTCTTCTCGCTCTATTTTGGCACTAGGT
>JAENXG010000433.1 GCA_016649675.1 Methyloceanibacter sp. | reverse complement strand
TCAAGCACGCCGAGAATGTCGCTCTCCTTCATGATCAAGAGCTCCTCGCCGTCGAGCTTGACCTCGGTGCCCGACCATTTGCCGAACAGCACCCTGTCGCCGGCCTTCACATCGAGCGGCTGAACGTGCCCCTTCTCATCGGGGGCGCCAGGGCCGACGGCGACGATTTCGCCCTGTTGCGGCTTCTCCTTGGCAGTATCGGGGATAATGATGCCGCCCCTGGACCTATCGTCCTCCTCGATCCGGCGCACGACGACGCGATCATGCAATGGACGAAACTTCATCTCTGCATCTCCTCCAGGCAATTTTTGATGGGAGGGCGCGCCCCGTGATGAGCGCTCCCACTTAATATGTAGATCGGCGCTTTAGCACTTACAAGGCCTGAGTGCCAAAACGGCTAGCAGCTCTGCACGCCTGCTGCCAAGGCGCTGATTCAATGGGTGAATTACTCTGGACGCAACCAGGCGCCGCAGTTAACACTTATAAAACTGAAAGAGACTCACAGCAGGGGGCTTGACCATGGACAATGCCTTCGTCGCCCAGATCGCGGGGTTCTCGCTCACCACGGCCGAGATCCTCTACCGCTTCCCCGACCATCCGAAGCTGCTGCAGACCTATATCTGGCAGGACTACGACGTCGCCCCGCGCTTCCCCAAGCTCACCGACTTCCTCGATTTCTGGGCGTCCAATCTCGACGGCGCGCTCTATCGCGTGCGCGTGGCGCATCGGCGTCTGATTGCGCCTGCCGAGTTCAGCTTCGTTGAGGGCGAACTCCGGCTGAATTAGAGGGAGCGCAATTGGCGTCGTCATGCCCGGGCTTGACCCGGGCATCCACGCCGTTCCGGCTCAGCAAGCGGAAGCGCCAATGGAATGGATTGCCGGGTCAAGCCCGGCAATGACGAATGAATTGAAAGGCAGTCGCCCGGCGCGCTAATGCCCGAACTCGTAGATGTGGGCGCGCTCTTTCTCCAGCACCGGCTTCAGCGAGCGGAACGCCTTCGAATACATATAGAACGGCACGCGCGGGAAGAGGTGATGGATGAGGTGGAAGTTCTGGAACATGTACAGCCAGTTCACCACGGGCTCGACGATCTTGCCTCTCACCCAGAAGATGTTGGTGTCGCGATAGCGCTCATGCACCTCGTGCGGCTTATGGGTGAGATAGGCGAAGAAATAGATGATGAGCGCCGAGGCGAGGATGTGCGGGAAGATCCACAGCATGAGCACCTCGCGCCAATAGCCGAGCACCGAGAGCCCCAGCGCGAGCCCATAAAAGAGCGCGTACATGGCGATGATGTGCAGCGTGAGCGGCCGCATGCCGGGGATATGCGCGTGGAAGGCGATGTGCCTCCAGAAATACCGCTGATACCAGAACACGATGGTGAGGCAGCGCCAGAAGACGAGGAACGGATTCTCGACGGCGACCCAATGGTCGGGGTCGATCTCCGGATTGTTGGTGTCGCGGTGATGCGCGAGATGCATGTAGCGGAACGCCTTGTACTCATGCAGCAGGAGCGCTCCGCAGACATAGCCGACGAGGTGGTTGAGCCAGAGCCACTTCGACTCCTTGCCGGCGATGTTGCCGTGGCAGGCCTCGTGCAGCGGCGTCTGGTCGGCATAGAGGATGAGGGTATTCAGAATGAGTCCGAGCCAGAGCGGGATGGTGCGCGTCGTCGCCAAGGCAACGACGAGGCCGAAGGCGGCAACGATGCCGGCGCCAAGCAGCACGGTTGGCCAGGCCACCATGCCCTGGTAGGGCTTCACTAAAGTCAGGGCCTGCCGGTCGGCAGGGGCGTTCGGCGCGTCGCGCGGCCTTTCGATTTCGGGGCCGATGGCGGTGGCGAAGCTCATGGTCCTAGAGTCCTTCTTCAGTCGGCATAAACGGCCTTTTGCCCGGCCCGGGACGCCGGGTCGGCGCTCTCATTTGGACTCATCCCGGAGCGAACTGATTTTGCGCTGTGCCGCCGCCTTGTTCAAGACGCAATGGCGGAAGGGCGCCCGTCGAGTTGCCGCAGGGGTAAACGCGGCGTCAAAAAACCATGCGTTTCAGGAAGTTGCGCGCTCGCGCCGTCTTGCTACAGTTGCGCACTGTCGCCGTGGTGCCGCAGGCATTTTACGAATAAGCAAAGCCCGCCGGCCGGCTAGGATAGCCGGGCCCCGGCAGGCTCGAAAATCCAAAGTCGCGCGTCAGCTACTGGCAGAAATAGGGCAGCCCGTCATAGCCGATGAAATAGCCGGTACGCGAATTGAAGCTCCGGTAGCGCTGGGCGCAGTAGGTGTACCACTCAGGCGTCCAGGCCGGCGGGCCGTAGGCAGG
>JAENXG010000472.1 GCA_016649675.1 Methyloceanibacter sp. | reverse complement strand
TGGCTCGGCCATATCGTCACCTATCTCTTCTTTGCGGCGATCTGGCTCGGCGTGGCGAGGGTCCTGTTCCTCTGCGCCATCAGCCTTCGCAATCGACGGGCCGAAGCACGCCGTGTCGCGCCGCTCCTGCCGGAAGCGCCGCCATTGCAGACCGTGCTGATCCCCGCGCATAACGAGGCCAAGGTGATCGTGGGCGCGGTCCACCACATCCTGGCGAGCGACTATCCGAATTTGGAGGTCATCGTCATCGACGATGGGTCGACCGACGGCACCTCCGACCGGGTGCGCGAGAACTTCAGCGCCGATCCGCGCGTCAAGCTGATCACCATTCCCAACGGCGGCAAGGCTGCCGCCCTCAATCGCGGCTTGCAGCAGGCGCGCGGGGATGTCGTCGTGGCGCTTGATGCCGACACGCATTTCGAGAAGGACGCCATCCCCAAGCTCGTGCGCTGGTTCGAGGATCCGCGAGTCGGCGCCGTCGCCGGCAACGCCAAGGTCGGCAATCGCGTCAACCTCATCACGCGGTGGCAGGCGCTTGAATATGTGACCAGCCAGAATCTGGAGCGCCGAGCGTTGGCGGGCCTTGGCTGCATCACCGTCGTCCCGGGCGCCATCGGTGCCTGGAGGCGCGAGGCGCTGGAGCAGCTCAGCGGATTCCCCATCGACACGCTCGCCGAGGACCAGGATCTGACCATCGCTCTCCTCAAAGCGGGCTTCACCGTTCTCTATGACAGCTCCGCCATCGGATGGACCGAGGCGCCCGACACGATCAAGGGCCTTGCCAAGCAGCGATTCCGTTGGGCCTTCGGGACGTTGCAATGCCTGTGGAAGCATCGCCAGGTGATGTTGCGGCCGCGCCACGGCGCCTTGGGCCTCATTGCCCTGCCGCAAACCTGGCTGTTCCAATTCCTGTTGTCCGTGGTCGCCCCGCTCGTGGATGTCTTGCTGGTCTGGCGAATTGTCGTCTCGGGGCTGGAGCTGCTCCAGCACCAGGAGCAATTCGACGGCGACGGGTTGCGCAAGATCTGCCTCTATTATCTCGCCTTCCTCGTCGTCGATCTGGGCAGCGCGGCGCTGGCGCTAGCGATGGAGCGCGGCGAAAAATGGGGCTTGCTGCCCTGGCTCGTGTTGCAGCGCTTTGGCTACCGGCAGCTCATGTATTGGATCGTGCTCAAGGCCTTGGCAGCCGCGGCGTTCGGGCCCCTGGTCGGCTGGGGCAAGCTCGAGCGGAAGTCGACGGTCGCGGCAATCGCCTAGGGACCGGCTGCAAAGCTCGACCATAGAAGCAGGCCGACGGCGAGAGCCATCAGCGCCGCCGCGAGCCATCCCAACAGCGTGAGCCAGCGTGGCAGCGACACGGATCTCGGACCGTTGCCTCCCGAGACGACCAGCATCATCGCGACCATGATCGGCACGGCGACGACGCCGTTGATGACCGCAGTCCAGAACAGCATGGCGATGGGATCGATGTTGGTGGCGGCGAGTGCACCGCCGCCGAGGGTGGCCGCGCCGACGATGGCGTAGAAGCCGAGCGCGCGGTCGGCCGGCAGCTCGAGACTTCCGCGGAGACCGAAGGTCTCGGCGACGGCGTAAGCTGCCGATCCGGCGAGGACCGGCACGGCAAGCAAGCCGGTACCGATGATCCCGGCAGCGAACAGCGCGAAGGTCAGCTCTCCGGCGATCGGCCGCAAGGCCTCGGCGGCTTGCGCTGCCGTGTCGATCCTCGTGACCCCGTGCGCGTTCAACGTGACGGCGGTCGTCACAATGATGAAAAAGGCGATGAGGTTCGAGATCAGCATGCCGGTCCAGGTGTCGATGGAAATGCGCCGGAAGAAGCCACCCCGCGGCTCGCGCTCCGAATGAGATTTCCGGCCGCGGCTCAGCCGCGCGTCCTCGGCCTCCTGCGAGGCCTGCCAGAAGAACAGATACGGGCTGATGGTGGTGCCGAAGACGGCGACGATCATCAGAAGAAAGTCGCGCTGGAAGGAGAGCTTGGGGAGGAACGTCGAGGCAAGCACTTTGCCCCACGGGACCTCGATGGTGAAGGCGGCGGCGACATAGACGAACAGT
>JAENXG010000316.1 GCA_016649675.1 Methyloceanibacter sp. | reverse complement strand
TCATGGAACAGAGTGCATGGATGGGTCACTACAATGGGGGTACTCATACTGCCTACTCCAAACTGGGTGTCGCCGGAGCTCGGGGTAGTCTGTACGTGCAAAATGCGTGCCGTTGGGGGGGACAACTCTTACGTTCATCGTCAGGCCTGGTAAACACCGCTCGCCAGTCTACAAATCCATCGATGTCCGAAATGGGTCATAAGCGGAAATGGTGTCACGCCCGCGTCATGTCCGTTCTTCCCTCCAAAGCAGACATTCGTCAGCGCGAGTGGCACGTCCGGCTATGTGCCAAGCGGACCTCGTCACTGGTGAGTACGACGCGGCACGATCAGCTTAGCGATCAGGATCTGCACCACTTCGTCTCGCTGATTGCGCGTGAGGCTTCGTATTCTGGCGACCCCGCGATCCGGCCGAGACCGCGAGGGTATAATTTCCAGGACCTCGCTTTCGACCTGCAGGACGTCGCCGGGACGGGTGGGCCTTGGCCAGGAGAGCTCGCCTCCGGCGCCTACGACGCCGCCGGCTAACGGTAATCCCCTCTCGACTAACAGGCGCATGGTGATCGCGGCGGTGTGCCACCCGCTCGCCACCAAGCCGGAGAACAGGCTGTCCTTGGCAGCGTCATCGTCGAGGTGAAAGGGCTGAGGATCGAACTGGCGTGCAAACGCCTTGATCTGTGCCGCGTCCACGACGTGTGTTTTGCTGGTGAAGCGCTGCCCCACCTGGAGGTCATCGAGATAGAGCGGATCGTCGCCACCTACCTCACCCGATATCGTCATGATCCCCCTCTCAAGTCTACCTAAAGCGGTCGCGAGCAATGGTGTGGCCACCGTCGCCCGGTAGTTCTTTTCCCGTTACGAAAGAGGCATCAGCTGAACCGCTACGGCGCTACGGCTCTGCGGCAAGCACGCTGTGGATCTGCGCCACGACGGCGGCGCCCTCTCCAACGGCCGCCGCGACGCGTTTAGTCGAGCCGGCCCGCACGTCGCCGATGGCGAACACGCCGGGCTGGCTGGTCTCGAGCGGCAGGACAGCCCGGCGGGACGCGCTTGTGCCCTCAGTAAAGTCTGCTCCGGTCACCACGAAGCCTTTGTCGTCCACCGCAACGCAATGCTCGAGCCAAGCGGCGTTCGGATCGGCGCCAATGAACAGGAAGAGGTGGCGGAGCGAACAACTGTGTGTCGCCCCCGTCTTGCGGTCGCGGAATACCGCACCAGTAAGTCCACTGACCTCGTCGCCCTCCAGCCCGATAACTTCGGTGTGGGTGTGCAGTTCGACATTGGGAAGTGCAGCAATCCTATCGATGAGATAGCGCGACATCGAAGCTTCCAAGCCCTCCCCGCGCACCACTAGGTGCAAACGCTTGACCTTCGGTGCGAGAAAGACCACGGCCTGCCCGGCAGAATTGCCCCCACCAACCAGCGCCACCTCCTCGCCCTCGCAAAGCTTCGCCTCGACCGGTGAAGCCCAATAGGAAACCCCTGCGCCCTCAAAGACTGAGAGGTTGGAGATCGGGGGGCGGCGGTAGCGCGCTCCAGAGGCAACCACCACCGTCCTGGCGCGCACCGCATTGCCATTGGTGAGCTCCAATTGTAGCGGAGCGCGAGAATGCCCATTAGACCTGCAGTCGAGTCTTGCCACCTCGAGCGGAATCGCGATCTCAGCACCGAACTTGAGCGCCTGGTTGAAGGCGCGGCCGGCAAGTGCCATGCCCGAGATGCCGGTCGGAAAGCCGAGATAGTTCTCGATCCGCGCCGAAGCGCCCGCCTGTCCCCCAAATGCACGCTGGTCGAGCACGAGGACCGAAAGGCCCTCGGACGCTCCATAGACAGCGGCGGCAAGCCCCGCCGGCCCCGCGCCGACCACCGCCACATCGAAGACCATCTCTGGATCAAGCTCGGGGGTAATGCCGAGAATGACCCCGGCCTCAGCGTCCGTGGGTCGCTTCAGCACCGTTCCATTCGGACAAACCATCAGCGGCAACTCGTCAGGGAGTACGCCGAAACGTTCCACCACGGCGCGGCCGTCGGCGTCATCAGAGGCATCGAGCACCGTGTAGGGATAGCCGTTGCGACCGAGAAAGCCTTCAAGCCGGACGAGTTCCGGTGTGCCCGGCTTGCCAATCAGCACTGAGCCGACGCCGCCCTCCTCGATGAGTCCGACGCGACGAAGGATGAACGCTCGCATGAGAATCTCGCCAATATCGGCAGAGCCGACCATCAGGGCGCGCACATGGGCGGCATCGAAGGGCAGCGCGGTACAGCCCTGGGGACCCGCGCGGCCGGAAGCGAGCATCCCGGCCCCGGCGAGCTGGCTTACCTCGCCCGAGAATTGACCGGGGCCATGGCTAGTGATCGGCGACTCACGATTGAGACCATCACGACGTACCACGTCAATCGAGCCCTTGAGCACGAGCCAAGCCGGCGCGTTGCGCTCGCCCGCCTCGAAAACGACTTCGCCAGGGGCGAAATTACGCGCAGGGCCGCTCGCAAAGCGCTTGGCTGACTCGATCTGCGCTCGATCGAACACGGGAAACATCTGGTGATGGCGCGTCTCGATGAGGCTCATGCTCGCTCTCCTGTTGGCATAGTCACCGCTCCATTTTTAACACGCAAAACGCGGGATAGCCCCTTGCAGGTGGGCGACGGCATTCTGGATTACGAGCCTTTCGAAGGTGGGGCAGAAGTGCTGTGGATCTGGCGCATCGGCTGTGGCCGAAGCGGGGATAGCGGGCAGGCGCATCGGGTCACGATCACCCGCAGCCATGACACCCGCCCGGTGACCAGGCTCGCTTCTCTACTGATAACCGCTTTGAGGGAGATGTCCGCTATGGGTCATTAGCGGACACCAGAGCGCGGCTCAGTGATGTCCGCTTTACCCTCAAGAGCGGACATAATCAGCGCCTGTGCGGCAAGGAGGATTTATGAGTACACGCCCTATCTCAGACGATCAGCTCGATGGTGCGAAGCGCCTCCGCCTATATTAGGCCTGGAAATTTGCAAAAAAAATTTTTCGAGCCGCATTGGGTGCGGGCTTGAGAAAGAAGTGGGGACAGCCACTTGCCAACAGAGACCGGTACCCTAAGGTGCCATACCCCCACCCCCCACCCCCCCGATGCAGTGTCGGCGAAGCCATAGTACTTTCCTTTCTCGCCGGCTGTTGAACGGGGAGGGAGGGGGGGGCGTAACTTTCCTTCCGCGCGGACTATTCTGCATGGGGAAGGGTCATTTACCCTCTGTAC
>JAENXG010000169.1 GCA_016649675.1 Methyloceanibacter sp. | reverse complement strand
GCGGCCTTCGGCGGCTACAAGAAATCGGGCATCGGGCGGGAGAACCACAAGATGATGCTCGACCATTACCAGCAGACCAAGAACGTGCTGGTGAGCTATAGCCCCAAGGCGCTCGGGTTCTTTTAAGGGTGGCGCCCCGCAAATCCCCGAGCCTCATGGCTCGGGGGCTGGGCCTGCTGGACTGGGCTTGGTGCAATAAGCCCGAGCTATGGGTCCTCGGCGGCATCTTTTTCGCTGCCGCCATGGTGCTCGCCTTCGGCCACATCGCCGACGAAGTGGTGGAAGGGGACGCCGCGAAATTCGACCAGGCCATCTTGCTTGCCTTGCGCAATCCGGCGGACCCTTCCGATCCGCTCGGGCCGGCATGGCTCGAAGAGGCGGCGCGTGACGTTACGTCCTTGGGCAGTTACGTCGTGCTTGGCTTCGTGCTCTGCGCGGTCATCGCTTATCTTCTGATGACGCAAAAGAGGGCGGCCGCCCTTTGGGTAGCGGCATCGGTCGGCGGTGGGGTCGTCCTAAGCAACGCCTTGAAATTGGCGTTCGAGCGGCCCCGCCCGGATCTCGTGCCGCATGCCGCCCGCGTGTTCACCACGAGCTTCCCGAGTGGCCACGCGACGCTGGCGGCGGTGAGCTACCTCACTCTCGGGGCGCTGCTTGCGAGCCTGCACACGTCGCGTCGTCTGAGACTCTATTTCATCCTGCTTGCCGTAATCCTGACGCTCGCCATCGGCGTGAGCCGCGTCTATCTCGGTGTGCACTATCCGACCGACGTGCTCGCCGGCTGGTGCATTGGCGCCGCCTGGGCCGCACTATGCTGGATCATCGCCCTCTGGCTTCAGAACAGGGGTAAGATCGAGCCACCGAATGAAGACGCAATGGCGGAAAGAGCCTGAGGCCATGGTTGAAAGAGTGCTTGTTACCGACGCCGCGCTCGATCTGATCGAGCGCTTGCGGGCGCGGCATGGTCCCTTGATGTTTCACCAATCCGGCGGCTGCTGCGACGGCTCGGCGCCCATGTGCTACCCCAAAGGCGAGTTCCGCGTCGGCGGCAACGACGTGCGGCTCGGGGATATTGGCGGCTGCGAGGTCTATATGGACGCCGACCAGTTCGATTATTGGAAGCACACCCAGCTCATCATCGACGTGGTACCCGGCCGGGGCTCGGGCTTCTCGCTCGAGGCGCCCGAGGGCTTGCGCTTCCTGACCCGCAGCCGCGTCTTCACCGACGACGAGGTTGATGAGCTCGCGAAGGGACTGGCGAGCCTCCCGGACGCGGTGGCATAGTTCGCTTCGCCTGTAGCGAAGCGAGGATCGGCCACGTCCTCTCCTAAGCTTTCATACCTCTCCCGTCGCGAGGCACTGAAGCTCAGCGCCGCCTTGCCGCTGGCTTTTGCGCTGCCGGGTTCCCCCCTTTTCATCGGCGAGAGCAGTGCGGAGGAGCACGCTTTCCTCAAGGTCCGCGACAAGGTCCCTGATCCGGAAAACGTTTTCTTCGAGGTGCAGTACCCGGGCAAAGCGCCGATTAGACTCGCAGGCCATTTCTGGTTCAACGCCGACACGCTGAAGGCCGGAACCAAATGCCCCGCCATCGTCGAGTTCAATCCTTATCGGCGGCGCGACGGCACCATGATCGGCGACGCCAAGATGTATCCCTGGTTCGCCTTTAACGACTATCTCTGCTTCCGTGTCGATCTCCAGGGCTCGGGCGATTCCGAAGGCGTGCTCACCGACGAGTACACCGACGAGGAGATCGCCTTTTGCGTCCAGGTGATCGGCCAGATCGCCGCGCATCCCGCATGCGACGGCAATGTCGGCATGATGGGGAAATCGTGGAGCGCCATCAATTCGCTGATGGTGGCGGCGCGCAAGGATCGTCCTGAAGCGCTGAAGGCGATCATCGTCTGCGACGGCAGCGACGACCGTTATAACGACGACGTCCACTACATGGGCGGCGCCATGATGTTCGACAATGTGAGCTGGCCGTCGTCGATGTGGGGCTGGATCGCGACGGCTCCGGACCCTGCGGTCGTCGGCGACAAGTGGAAGGAGATGTGGCGGACGCGCATCCAGAACGCCGATTTCTGGTTGAAGCAGTGGGCGGGCCACCAGAGCCGCGACGACTATTGGAGCGCGACAGCCGTCCGCGATCATTACGAAGATGTCGGCGTGCCGGTGTTCATCATGTCCGGCTGGCAGGACGGCTACAAGAACCCGGTCGAGCATGTGGTGAGCGGGCTCTCGGCCCTCGGCAAGCCGGTCGCCGGGCTGATCGGCGCCTGGGGCCACAAATATCCCTTCAACGGCTATCCGGGGCCGCGCGTCGACTGGCTCGACTATATCGTCGTCCATTGGTGGGACCGGTGGCTCAAGGGCAAGACCCCGCCGCCGGAGAGCGAATGGCCCGCGCTCCCAGTGTGGATCGGCGAGTCGAAGGAGCCGAGCAAATCGACTTGCGACGACGAGAAGGGCAAATGGGTCGCCGAGGACGGAACCTGGCGGTCGCGGGTCAAGGAGACGGTGCTTTATCTCGGGCCGAACCATCGCCTGGGCGGCAAGCCCGTTCCTGCGACCTATGTCAGCTCCGGCAGGCCCGTGCTCGACACCGAAATGCTGGAGACGAGCTCCTGGGGCGAGTGCGGCAATGACGATCTCCCCGGCAATCAGGCGAGTGTCGATCGCGCCTCGCTCTATTTCGACAGCGATCCGGTGACCAAGGATATCGACTGTTTCGGCTACCCTGTCGTCGCGCTCAATCTCACCGCCGACCGGCCGATCGCGGCTCTGGCCATCAGGCTCTGCGAGGTGAGCCCACGGACCGTGTCCTCGCATCTCGTCTCTTACCGCTTTTACAATCCGGCCTATCGCGGCGGCGACATGGCTAGCCCCAAGCGCATCGAACCTGGCGTTCCCTTCACCTTGCGCGTGCCCCTCAACCTCATGGGCCACACGTTCAAGAAGGGCTGGCGCATCAGGCTCGCGCTCTCGCCGTCGTTCTATCCGACGCTATGGGAAAGCCCGGAGGCGGCGACCATCACGCTCAAGACAGGCGGGGCGGAAGGGCTCGCGGCCAGCGCGCTGATCCTGCCGGGACGCGCCGCGCGGGACGAGGACGGGCGCGCGCGCGATCTCCTGCCGGCCAAGTCGCAAGGGGCCTACGTCAATCCCGACGATTACCTGCCGACGCTAAACGAGGCGCGGCCGGCAGAGACCACGCGCAAGGCCACGAAGGTCATCATCAACGGCAGACCGGGCATGCTCACGAGAAAGGTGTTCGACAGCGGCCGCTACCAGTATGGCGGACCGCTCAAGGGGCTGTGGGTGGACCAGATCGCCGAGGAGAATTTCGAGATGGTGATCGGCGATCCGCTGTCGCTAACGGGCTTCACCAAATCAACTACGATCCTGGAGCGCCCCGATATCAGCTGGCGCGCGCGCTCAGAGACCACGACGAATATTTGGAGCGAAGCCGCCGAGGACGGCGGCTTCGCATTCCATTATCTCGCGACGGTCAAGACCCTCAGCGCCAACTCCACGGGAGAAGATCAACCCTTCGAAACCAAGACGGTAGAGGGCGTGATCGCGCGATCTTGGATTTGACCGGCTTCGCGGATGTGACCGGTTTCTCGGTGGATGCAGTCTGATCCTTGCAGTCGGGCCTCTCGCCCTCCGGCACGCCAGCCTTCACGGCTGACGTGCCGGTGCCACAAAAGGGTTGGTTGCGACCGCCTTCTCGTTCTTCTCGACGCATTTCTCAAGCCGATCGAGCGCGACGTTGCTTGAGTCGAGCGGCACGCGGATGGTTGCTCCGGCGGCGACGATATTCAGGGCGTTTGCCGTGCGGAGCCCGGTGTTGAACCGCTTATCCTTGACGTCGATCGAGACGGAGCTCGGCTCAGCCGCGACCTCAGTGTCGAAGCTCACCGGTCCCAGAGTCATCTTCACCGGATATTGCTTGCCGCGCTCGAGCTTCCAGTTGGGCGAGGCGAGCTCGAGGGTGAGCCCGTCGCCGGTGCGAACGAAGGTCGCCTTGATGTCGTCTTGCAGGGCGCGGTTGATGGAGCAGCGGTCGAACTTGTCGCCCTTGAAGGTCGCCTCGATCTCCCAAGGGCCGATAGTCTCGGACTTACTCTCCTCGGCAGCGTGGCTGACTCCCGCCGGGAGCAGAAGAAAAGCTGCAATCACAGCGCTGTAGAGCGCCACATCTGAACGGAAATTGTGAGCAGTCTTGCGCATGGTTGGCACCCCGTCGAGACTGTTGCCAAGAGAAACGCGTGTCCCTCGCAACTAGTTCCCGAAGCGATGCTTCGGTCTCTTGCTCTGCCGGTTGAGATGCTGCTCAAGCAGCCGCGCGTTGCGGCGGTTCGCCTTGAAGGCGACATCGAAGAGATCGCCGACGAAGGGGATCGAGCCCACGAGAAAGTCGGCGGCGACATTGGCCAGCATGCGCCCCAAGGTGAGCGGCGAGGCGCCAGTCTGCCAGGCGTGATGCACGATAAGAAGCGAGAGCACGCTGGTCAGCGCGTCGCCGAGGCCGGGAAACAGACCGAGGATGGCGTCCCAGCTGAAGCGGATGCGCGTGCCGGGGACGGCGAAACGGTCGTCAAGCATGCGCGCGAGCCACTGCACCTGAGCGAGCCGCTCCTCGTGGCTCATGCCGGAGGTCAGCTCGCGAATGAACTCGGAGGCGCCAGCCGTGCCCGCCCCCTGCCCGTTCGGTTCGAAAAATTCTGCTCTCGCGCTCATGGTGTCATCCACCTCGTATCTACCGCAGCGCATATGGGAGCGGCGCGCGGCGCATCAGGACCAAGGCAACGTGCTCGCGCCACACGCCGGTCCCGATAACCGACGATCACGCGCCCTCACGCCCTTGTCTCCGGATTGTGTTTGGCCTCGCCTCATTGTGTTTGGCGATCCACGACTTCGTGTTCGCCTACCCGACCTTCTCCGCCGACATCAAGAGCATGCTGTAGCTCGGCAAGAATTGTTGAGCCCTCCGGGCGGCCGGTTTCGTCATGCCCGGCCTCGTGCCGGGCATCCACGTCTTCAAGCCGCAACATCCAAAACGTGGATGGCCGGGACAAGCCCGGCCATGACGGGGAGTGTGGGAGATGGCGAGGCTAAGTCGCGGTCGTGTCAGCGATGTGGTCGAGCATGGCTTTGGCGATCTCGTGCTCACCCATGACCACGAGGCTCGCACCGTGCTTCTTGAGATGCTCGATCTCGGCCTCGGAATGGGCCCGCGCGATGATGGGGAGCGTCGGGTTGATGGCGCGCGCCTGCTGCACCACCTGGCCGCCCTCGAAAGCGTCGGGGATGGCGACCAGGAGACACCGCGCCGCGTTCAAGTTCGCCGCCGGGATCACGGCGGGGTTGGCAGCGTTCCCGCGCAGCGCCTCGATCCCCCGCGCCTTCAGGCCGGCGACGGCATCCTCGTCGTCCTCGATGACGAAGAGCGGGGTTTTGCTCTCGCTCAAAACGGAGCTGATGAAGCTGCCGACGCGGCCATGGCCGACCAGCACCACATGGCCGGTTTGGCTCGTCGGACGGATCGGCTCGCGCATCGG
>JAENXG010000356.1 GCA_016649675.1 Methyloceanibacter sp. | reverse complement strand
CTGCTGTTCGCCGCTCAGCTAGGTTGATGTCGGAGGGTCCTCAAATCTATTTAGTGCCACGTTTGGTGGGCTGCTGAGCGGTTTTGCTGGCGTCGCCACCTTCCATATGGCCCATCTGCTCTTTGCCGGTCTTCTCTAATTTCGCTTCCTTTTGGCCAAGGTCGGCTGATGGCTCATCTCGCATAGTGTCTTTGGTTGGCTTAGGTTCTTCCCCCTCACACCCACCACCAAAAAGACAGCAGATTGATCGCAGCAGGTTCATGCTTCCATCCTCCAATAGAGAAAGGCGTCTCGAGCGCGTTAGTGTACACGCAACATTTGCAGGCAGTCTTTCTTGGATTGTCTTCTTCTCGGATAGCTCATCACGCTTCGGCGGAAGGCGCGGTAATTAAGGACCCCGCCGCGAGCTGGGCAGTTAGCGCTCGTCAGCTTATGGCACACCAAGCGGACATCGCGATCGGTGCTGTCACGTCAGCAAGTGATCCATTCCAACGTCGCGCGCGACAGCCACGAAAAGCAGAGCGGGCTCAAGCAGACTTTTAGGAAGCAGCTTGGTGCGAAGCTGCCGCGGCTAGAGCCTTCTTTGCATCGATGCGGATTTCTTCCAATTCAGCGAGTGCATCATCCATAAACTCATCGATTTCCGCTTCGGTCATCAGATGCGCTGAGATTGCAAGATCCGGAGCCCGACTGAGAGCGCTCGACTTCACATAGATCTGCACGTAAGCAGCGGGACCAGTTTCGTGTTCGCCGCCACCTCGATGGAAACCGAACTCTCCCTTCATCATTCCTGCCACGCTCCTTTCCCTATGGAGTCAGTCCTAGCGCTTCCTTGTTAATGCAGCCGCGAGTTCTCGTACGAGTGGCTTCATGAAGAACTTGTTGTCACGAGGAGTAACGTTCACCTGCACTCCCATCGCATCGAGCTCGGCTGCAACAATGGGTCCGACCGCTGCAACGACGATGCGTTTGAAGCCTTGCCGTAGCTCCGCTTCTCGACCGGAGGCGCGTGCAACGTCGCGGAACCGTCGAACCTGAGGCGCACTTGTAAAGGCGATCGCGTCGATCCGGCCGGCAGCCATTTCGGCAATGACGGCGATCACGCGTGCATCGTCGACTTCCGAAGCGTAGACATATGGAAGCACGGGATCCCCTTCCGCCCCGGCGCCTTCGAGGAATTTCAGAAGTCGCTCATTCGCATTGCCGGGATATAGCTGCACGCCGACCCGCCGCCCGGTGAGGTCATGCCGTTCCAGCGCCGCGATAACGCCTTCGGTCGTGGGTTCGTCGGCGGGCACGTCGGCAGCCAATCCGATCTCTCGCAGCGCGCGGACTGGCTTTGGCCCACGCGTAATCTTGCGTGTGATGCCCAGCGCGGCGATGAAGGCGGACTCGAGATCGACGCGTCGGGCAAAGCCGAGGAGACGCCGTAGACCTTCACCTGTCATCAGCACGAGATCGTCGCACGTCCCGTCCGCGAAGCGGCGCAGCCACGCCTCTACCGGTGCTGTATCGGGCACATCGCGGATGGCGATCATTGGACAAGAGACAGTATCGGCACCGAGCTCTTCCAGCATGCGCACCAGTTGACCGAGTTCGCGCGTTTCCGGCACCACAACTCGCCGTCCGGTCAGCTCTTCCGTCATGCCCAAACTTTCACTCCACGGCGATACGAGACCCAGCAAGATACTTTCGAGACGATGCCAACATCAGCTGACTAAGCCCACGCTGCTGAGGCTCCCGCTTGACGGCGGCAGGGCGACGTTTTAGCCGGCTCATCGATAGGGCGCGTCGAGTGAGATATTCTTTGCGATCTCCCGCTCCCAGCGATCGCCATTCGCGAGTAGGCGTTCCTTGTCGTAGTAGAGCTCCTCAGGTGTCTCGGTCGCGAACTCGAAGTTTGGTCCAAGGACGATGGCGTCAACAGGGCAGGCCTCCTGGCAGAAGCCGCAGTAGATGCATTTCATCATGTCGATGTCGAAGCGGGTCGTCCGCCGCGTGCCGTCGTTGCGCCGCGGCCCCGCCTCGATGGTGATGGCCTGCGCCGGGCAGATCGCCTCGCACAGCTTGCAGGCGATGCAGCGCTCCTCTCCGTTCGGATAGCGCCGCAGCGCAAGCTCGCCGCGAAAGCGGGGCGAGAGCGGCCCCTTCTCGAAGGGATAATTCAACGTCACCTTCGGCTTGAAGAAGTAGCGCATCGCCAGGAAGAACGCCGAAACGAACTCCGTCAAAAAGATCGACCGGGCCAGTTGATCTAGCCTCCATGATCTCGCCCTGTCCGTCTTCACCAGTTTGGCCACACGCTCGAACATCTTGCGTTCGGTTGTACTCGACCCCCTGATGATCACCTCGTAGTTGACTATGCCGATCACGCCCGCAGCCACTATGCGCTGTCCAGCTCTCAATCACCCGTGCCAGGGTTTGGCGATAACAGGTTGACCTTGTCAGGCTTGCCCTCCCACTCCTTGGCATCCGGCGGCGGCTCACGTTTTACGGTGATGTTCGGCCAGATCTGAGCATATTGGGTGTTGATCTCGAGCCACTTTTCGAGTCTGGGCTCGGTGTCCGGCTTGATCGCATCGACCGGGCATTCCGGCTCGCAAACACCGCAATCGATGCATTCGTCCGGGTGGATGACGAGCATGTTCTCGCCTTCGTAGAAGCAGTCGACCGGACATACCTCGACACAGTCCATGTACTTACATTTGATACAGCTCTCGTTGACGATGTACGTCACTTGAGCCTCCTTCCAGAAGACTGGCCGTCGACCTCCGAATCATCGAATGGTGCACCCCCATTAACGATCAAT
>JAENXG010000046.1 GCA_016649675.1 Methyloceanibacter sp. | reverse complement strand
TCGGCGCCGAAATCCTCGGGGAAATGGGTGAGTGCGCTCATCACCGGGTAGGGGGTAAACCCGCCCAGCGCGCAAAGCGATCCAAGCTTCATGGTGTTGCAGAGATCTTCGAGCACGATCAGGTTCGCGGTGCGCTCCTCGCCGGCCACGATCTTGTCGACGAGCTCGACGCCGCGCGTCGAGCCGATGCGGCAGGGCGTGCACTTGCCGCAGGATTCGATGGCGCAAAACTCCATGGCGAAGCGGGCCTGCTTGGCCATGTCGACGGTGTCGTCGAACACCACGACGCCGCCATGGCCGATCAGTCCGTCGGCCGCGGTGAAGGCCTCGTAGTCGAACGGCGTGCCGAACAGGGCGCGCGGGAAATAGGCGCCGAGCGGTCCGCCCACCTGGACGGCGCGGACCGGGCGGCCAGAGCGCGTGCCGCCGCCGATGTCATCGACCAGCGCGCCGAGCGTAATGCCGAACGCTGTCTCGTAGAGGCCGCCATGCTTGATGTTGCCGGCGAGCTGGATGGGCATGGTGCCGCGCGATCTGCCCATGCCGAAATCGCGGTAATACGCGGCGCCGTCTGACATGATGATCGGCACTGATGCGAGCGACAGCACGTTGTTGATCACGGTCGGCTTGCCGAACAGACCGATAAAGGCGGGAAGCGGCGGCTTGGCACGGACCTCGCCGCGCTTGCCTTCGAGGCTTTCCAAGAGCGAGGTCTCCTCGCCACAGACATAGGCGCCGGCGCCGGCGCGCACCTCCATGTCGAAGGCGAGGCCTGAGCCCGCGACGTTGGCGCCAAGCATGCCGCCTTTTCGCGCTTCACCGACGGCGATCTCCATGGCCTCGATGGCATGGGGATATTCTGAGCGGATATAGATGTAGCCGTAGGTGGCGCCCACCGCGATACCGGCGATGGTCATGCCTTCGATGAGCACGAAGGGGTCGCCTTCCATGATCATGCGGTCGGCGAAGGTGCCGCTATCGCCCTCGTCGGCGTTGCAGACGATGTATTTCTGCTGGGGCGGCGTGCCGGCCACGGTGCGCCATTTGATGCCGGTGGGGAAGCCCGCGCCGCCGCGCCCGCGCAGTCCCGAGTTGACGACCTCCTCGACGGTCGCCGCAGGGCCGACGGCAAGTGCCTTCGCGAGCCCCTGGTAGCCTTTGTGCGCGCGGTAATCTTCGAGGCTACGGGGATCGACGATGCCGCAGCGGGCGAAGGTGAGCCGCGTCTGGCTCTTGAGCCAGGGGATCTCCTCGACCAGGCCAAGACACAGACGATGCTTGTCGCCCTGATCGAGCAGGGCCTCGACATCGGCCGGGACAACCGGTCCATAGCCGACGCGCCCTTGCTCAGTCTCGACCTCGACCAAAGGCTCGAGCCAATACATCCCGCGCGAGCCGGTGCGCACGATCTCGAGCGCTAAGCCTTTGCGCTCGGCAGCGTTGCGGAACTCCCGCGCGACCTCCTCCGCGCCCACGCAGAGCGCGCCGGAATCGCGGGAGATATAGATGCGGGCGCTCACGCTTGCGCCTCCTTGAGGAGGGCGTCGAGCCGCTTCTCGTCCAGCAGGCCGAAGACGCGGCTGTCCAGCATGGCGGCCGGCGAGGAGTGACAGAGCCCGAGGCAATAGACCGCTTCGAGGGTCACGCGGCGGTCGGCGGTCGTCTCGCCCATCTCCACGCCGAGCTTCTCCTCGGCACGTGCGGCAAGCGCATTCCCGCCCGCGGCCTGACAGGACTCGGCGCGGCAGAGCTTCAAGACGTGCCGCCCCGGCGGCTCTCTGCGGAAATCGTGATAGAAGGTGACGGTGCCGTGCATCTCGGCGCGGGATAGGTTAAGCGCCTCCGCCACCATGGGCACGGCCGCTTCCGGCACGCAGCCGAAAACCTCCTGCAATGCATGCAGAATCGGGAGGGCGGCGCCCTCCAAATGCCGACGCTGCGCGATGATGTCGCTCGCGCGCTCGGCGTTCCATGGCTCGTATCTTGGCATGCCCAGCCGCTTTATTGAGCTGATAGGAAAATGGGCAAAAAGCCCTAGTTAATCAACAAAACAGAACCATGACCCGATCGGGATTTCTTATCGTTTGTCCGCCCACCCATCGCCCTCGGAGCGGGATCGACAACCATGGCAGACATGGGCGTCCCGCCCCCTTACCGCAAGGCAATTCGGGGTAAATTTCCCAATTAATTACAATAGCTTATTGGTCAATCGGCTTTCAGATCGCTGGCAAGGCGCTAGCGGACGGGAGCCTTCGCCGGGAGCTTGCCGCGCCCTTTCTCCGGCAGACTGTCACCGCCGAGGATGGGGGCGAGCTGCTTGGCCTCGCTGACCAGCGCATTGATCAAAGGTGTCAGAGGGTTACGGTGGGGCACGACCAGCCCGATCGAGTGGGTGACCTCAGGCTCGACGATAGGAATGGTGCGCACCTTCTCGGTGAGGCCGAGCACCTCGGCGAGCTTGGACGGCATCACGCTCGCCCAGCGGCCGGTGCGCACATGGGCGAAGAGGACGACGATGGAGTCCGATTCGAGCGTCGGCGCCACGTCGGCCCCGGCTTGCCGCAGCAGGCCCTCGATGATGCGCCGGTTCTGCATGTCGGGGGTGAGCAGGCAGAGCGGCACCTTGCCCACCTCGGCCCAGGTCACCTGATCGCGATTGCCGAGCGGGCTGTCGGAAGAGGTCAGCAGCCGGTACTGCTCGCTGTAGAGCGGCACAGTCTGCACCCGGCCGAGCGGCTCGTTGTCGAGATAGGTGAGGCCGGCATCGATCTCCAGATTCTCGAGCAGCCCCAGCACCTCGATGGAATTGCGCGACCAGATGGTGAAACTCACATCGGGATGCTTGGCGCGGTAGGGGGTGGTGATCATCGCCATCATGGCGAGCGCGGTGGGGATGGCGGCGATGCGGATATGGCCGGCAAGGCCGCGCTTCAGCGCGTCGATCTCCTGGCGCATGGCGCGCGTGTCGCCGACGATGCGCCGCGCCCAGTCGAGCACCCGCTCGCCCTCAGGGGTGAAGCCCTGGAAGCGCGATCCCCGCTGCACCAACAGAACCCCGAACGAATCCTCGAGCTGCTTGATGCCGGCCGACAGCGTGGGCTGGCTCACACCGCAAGCCTCCGCCGCGTGTCCGAAATGCCGCTCGCGCGAAAGCGCGATGATGAATTCGAGCTTGTCGATCATGACGCTTCAGTCACCGCCAAGCGCCATCTTGGCAAGAAGACGCAAAAAGAGCCAGAGGCCTTGGCGTTATTTGCCGTGCGCCTTGAGCCAAGTCTGCATCGTCGCGATCTCGGCTTCTTGAGCGCTGATGATGCCCTCGGCCATTTTACGCAGCTCCGGGTCCTTGCCGTATTTGAGCTCGAGCTTGGCCATGTCGATGGCGGCCCTGGTGATGGGGGATCATGCCGCGCACGAAATCGACATCGGCGTCACCGGTATAGTCGATCATCATGTTGTCATGCATTTTCGTCATCGCCGCCATGTAGGCTTGGGTGGAGGGGCTATCCTTCACGGCGGCGGCTGCCGCGCCAGCGATAAGCAGGCAGGCGACGCACGCTGCCGTGATCTTGATCTTCGACATCGACGCAAACTCCTTCTCAAAGTTCTGATCTTGGGCGCTCGAAAAGATGACAAGCGCCTAATGAGCCACGCTGGTTCCTCGATCTGAATGTTGTTGCTGTTCGGTAATGCGCGCAAAGCCTTCCTTTGCGCTTTCAAGACCAGGATTGATCTCAAGGGCGGCACGAAAATCGTCGAGGGCTTGGCCCGGCTGACCGAGGGCCTCGTTGGCCTGGCCGCGCCGGCTCAAGGCCGTCGCATCTTTAGGCCTCGCGGCGAGTGCTCTGGTCAGATCATCCACTGCCATCCGGAATTCGCCTAACGTGAGATAGAGGTTCCCACGATTGAAGTAACAGTAGCTCAGGGCCGCGTCGTCCTCGATGGCGACCGAGTAGTCGGCGAGGGCGTCGTCGTAGCGGCCAAGCTGGACGTTTGCCAAGCCGCGATTGCAATAGGCGAGCGCGAAATCGGGCTTCAACCTGATGGCCTCGCTGAAGTCTGCAATAGCCCGCTCGTAGCGGCGCAAATGTGTGAGCGTGGTACCGCGATCGTACCAAGCTTCGATCATATCGGGCTTCAAGGTGATCGCCGTCGTGTAATCGCTGAGGGCAAGCGCCACCTCTCCGACCGTGGCCTGGGCGCTACCTCGGTTGAGATATGCGGCGGCGTCAGTAGGAGCACGGCGGATAATTTCGCTAAGCAGGGCTATGGCCAGCGCGGGTTTGCCCTCACGAACGCAGGCGGTGGCCTGTTTTGAAAGGAGGTCCGCCTGTTCTTTGTCGGTGCTGGCCGCTTCGGACGACAGCGGGCTGCTCGGGCAGATTACTTCCGTCTCGGCTTTCGCAGCGTCAACACCGACAGCGAGAGCAAGCATCAGTGGCAGGTAAACCCAGCGCATGACGACCTCCGTGCGGTACTAGTGATGACGCTGCCCCGCTTCCTTGGCGCGAAAGTCCTGATGGCAGGACTTGCAGGTGTCCGTCAGCTTTTGAAAGGCGCCCTTCCAATCTTGACCAGTGCCGCCATCGAGCGATGTCGCAAGCTCGTTGCTCAATGACCCTTATGATCCATCTCCCCACTGTCCATTTCCTGCATCATTTTGTCGTGACTCATCGGAGCGCTCTTTACGAGCTTTTGGTATTGGTCGGCGCTGAGATCCGGCAGCTTCCGCAAGAAGGCCACAACGTCCCAAAGAAGTTCATCGTCATGAGTTACTCCCCACGCTGGCATGCCCGTCATCTTGAGACCGTGTTTCACAACCCAAAATTCCTCGGCCGGTGTGAGGCTGCTTCCACGGCGGAGTTCGGGTGCTCTCGGATAGAGGCCCCGGCTGATCTCGGTCCTCTTCATGCCAGGCGCAAGATGGCAGAGGCTGCACATCTCGTCATATTGGGCGGCGCCTGAAACAATGCGTTTGGCATCAGTCAGGTCGCTCGGCACGGCTATGCCAGCCGCGCGAACGGCGATCGAACTTTCCCTTACCGTGTTCATCAGCCAAAAAACCGGCTGAGAGTGCGGAGTGTCCGCCGCGACGTCGAAGGACCCCATGTGGACGAGTGAGGCGGCAACGCTGGCGGCCAGCAATGCACCGGCCGCCAACGCCACGATCAACCAGCGCCTCGTGGTCCGGGAAGCCGCCGAACCAGATGTGCCCTCGCTTGAGAGTGGCCGGGAGCGCATCTATTTCTCGGTAGCCTCCATTGCGTTGTCCATGTGGGTCATGCAGCCCTTCATGTCCTTCTTGGCCATCATGTCCTGAGCCAGTTGCATTTCCTTCACGGCCGTGGTCTTGGCCTCTCCATCGCCCATGGCTTGAACGTCGGCGTTCATCGCGTTGATGCTGGTCTCGGTGCACTCCATCTGATGCCCCTCATGGGCGACGGCGAGGGTCAGCGGAGCACTGGCGAAAGCCGTCAAGGCAAGGATTCCAAATACGAGGTTCGCGAAAACAAACTTGCACATGCTTTTTCTCCGTGTTGGTCGTTGGAACGCGCTTCACAGTGATGCTAGTGACCGATGCGGTCGGACGGTGCGTTCTAGTGCCCACCGGGCTTCATGCCCGGCATGTCCATTCCGGGCATTTTCATCCCGGAGGATGCACCGGTGCCGGGCTGGCGCGGCGGCTCTCCGGCTGCGTCTGCCTGAACCTCATGGGCGACCGTTCCTGGCGGATTCTTGTAGGGGCCAGGATCCTTGTAGTCGCCGGGCACAAGGTCCTCGCGCACCTTCACCACGGTGAACATGCCACCCATCTCGATTGCCCCGAACTGGCCGGTGCCCGTCATCATTGGCAGTGTGTTGTCGGGTAGCGGCATCGCCATCTCACCCATCATGGCCATGCCATCGGTCCCCATCGCCATGGCGCCGGGCGCCGCGCGGCTCAAAGCCTTGCCGAGATCGCGCTCAGCCACGCCGATGAAATTCTTCACCTGGTGGCCCATGGCGTTCATGGTGTGATGCGACTTGTGGCAATGGAAGGCCCAGTCTCCCGGCGCATCGGCAACAAATTCGATGGCGCGGATCGCGCCCACCGGCACATCGACGGTCGTGTCCGGCCACTGCGCGCTCTCCGGCACCCACCCGCCATCGGTCAGGGCGACGCTGAATTTGTGGCCGTGCAGATGGATCGGGTGGTTGGTCATGGTGAGATTGGCAATCCTGATCCGCACCCGGTCGCCTTGCCGCACCGGCAGCACGTCGATGCCGGGGAAGACGCGCGCGTTGAAGGTCCAGATGTTGAAGTCTGTCATCTCGGTCACTTGGGGCAGGGAGGTGCCGGGGTCGAACCGGTAGGAGCTCATGATGAAGGCAAAGTCCCGATCCACGGGGCGATAGTGCGGGTCTTTGGGATGCACGACGAAGGTGCCCATCATTCCCATGGCCATCTGCACCATCTCGTCCGAGT
Organism: Methyloceanibacter sp.; assembly: GCA_016649675.1. Lineage (GTDB taxonomy): Bacteria > Pseudomonadota > Alphaproteobacteria > Rhizobiales > Methyloligellaceae > Methyloceanibacter. The sequence continues at coordinate 5,958 of JAENXG010000046.1, read as the reverse complement.
GGGGGTGGTACATGAACGTGCCGCTCGTCTTGAGGAGGAACTCGTAGACGAAGGTCTTGCCCGGCTCGATATGGGTTTGCGTGAGGCCGCCCACGCCGTCCATCCCGTTTGGCAGCAGCATCCCATGCCAATGGACGGTGGTGTGCTCGGGGAGCTTGTTCGTGACGAAGATGCGCACCTTGTCGCCTTCCACCGCCTCGATGGTGGGCCCCGGCGTCTGGCCGTTATAGCCCCAGAGCCGCGCGGTCATGCCGGGTGCGATCTCGCGAGCAACCTCCTCGGCGACGAGGTGGAACTCTTTCCACTCGCCGTTCATGCGCCAGGGCAGCGTCCAGCCGTTCAGCGTCGCGACGGGCTGATAGGCCTGTCCATTGGCGGGCGGAATAGGCGGCTGCATGGCGGGCGAGACATTGGTCGGCGCCTCGGGGATGGCGGCGGCCGCGGTGCGGCCGCTCACCGCTGCGGCACCCATGAGCGCCACCGCCGAGCCCGTGAGAAAGTTCCGTCGAGACAACATGGTTCTCAATCCTTTCAGCTAATCGCTGGCCGTTCCGCTCGCGTCGGCGGCGAGCAAGGAAGGGGCCTCCTGGCTCAAGCTTCCGCCGCCAAGCACCGCCGCGCTGAGATCGGTGGAAGCGAGCCAGAAATTCCGCTTGGCCTCGATGCTTGCCACCTTTGCCGCGGCGTTGGCCCTGGCGGCTTCGAGCAGCGCGAACGCGTCGACCTGCATGGCGTTATATTGCAGCTCCGTTTGGTCCGAGATGGTCTGCCTGAGCGGCAGCACGTCGCGCTCATATTGGGCGGCGATGGCACGGGTCGCCGCGTAGGCGCCATAGGCCTCGCGGGCTTCCGAGCGCGCGTTGACCGCCATCTCGGCGAGTTGGTTCAGGGCTTCGCTATAGCGTTGCTCCGCCTCCCGCACGCGCGCTCGGCCGAAGTCGTAGAGCGGCACCTCGAACGCGATGTCGAAGCCGCCGCCGTCCGCGCTCGGCCCGCCTTTGTCTTTTTGCGTCTTGGAGATGCCGCTCGCATTGAGCACATTGATGAGCCGCGTCTTGTCGGTGAGCCCATAGGAGCGCGCGAGCGCCTCGACCTCGAGCCGCGCGACGGCGAGATCGACCCTCCGGTCCATCGCCTCCTGCTCGACGGAAGCAAGGCTCCGCGATTTTCCGGGCAGGGGTGGCAGCGCGCTTGGTAGCAACCGGTTCACATCGGTGCCGCCCCATAGGCCCAACAGCCGCGTGAGACGCTCCCCCGTCGCGTTCGCCTGTTGCCGGGCCCCCGTCACTTGTGCCTCCATCTCGCTGGCGAGGACCTGGCGGCGGGCGTGGTCGAGCGTGTTGACGGCGCCCGTTTGGGTGAGCTTCTCGGCAAGTGCGGCTGAGGCGTCGGAGGTTGCTTTGGCCGAGTTCAGTGCTGCCAGGATCTGGCGCGCGGCAACGGCGCGGATATAGGCCTTCCGCGTCTCTGCCGCGACGCGCAAGGTCTCCTCGGCGGCGCGAAGCTGGGCTTGCTCGAAGCGGACGCCTGCAATCTTGGAACGAGCCGGCCAGGTCGCGAGCGAAAGAATGCTGGCGACGATCTGCCGCTCGATGTCGAGCTCGATGGAGGTCGAGACCCTGTCGAAGGAGAAGGTCGGCAGCGGCGGCCGGCTCGCCTGTACCATGACGGCCTCGGCGATGCCGAGCCGGTTATAGGCTGCCTGCAGCCCGGCATTGTTGAGGAGCGCGATCTGCACGGCGGCGTCGGCGCTGAGCGGCGCTTTGAGCCGGCGCGCAACTTCGCCTTGCGCCAGCGACGCGTCCTCCTCGGAGCTGATCCGCACCACGCTTTTATTCAGCCCTTGGCCGGCGATTGCCGCGACGGTGCTCATCCCGCCGTCGGGCGAAAAGGTCTTGCAAGCGGAGAGCAGCAGGGTTGCGCTCGCGATGGCGAGAGCGCGCGCCCAAATGTGAGAGAACATGTGGCCCATCCTCGGCTGTCGTTGATGAAGCCCATGACGGGACATCGGTCCCGCCTGAGCAGCTCAGACGAACAGGACGGGGATCGGAGGCCGGTCGGGGGTTTCAGGGACGCGGCTGAAAAGACGCGCCTCGATTGCCGGCGAGAGCACGGGGCTGACATCGATACGATCGACGGTCTGCCCGGGTTCGGGCGCGAGCGCGCTCATGCAAAAGAGCCCGCAGCAGCTCGACTGATGACCGGCGGGAGATGAGTGATCGCCATGGTGCTTTATGCCATGCGCTATGGTCGTGCCATGGTCCACTGCGTCGGCATGGGCGAGACAATGAACCGCGTTCTCGCCGTGCCCGGAGGCGAGCACCGCCGGGGGCGCGAGGAAGCAAAGCGCCGCAAACGCTGCGAGCATGAGCGCGAGCCTGAAGCGCAGCCCGGTGCTGAGGGCGGTCAACATGAGTTCAGAATCGGTCCATCCCTGCCTTGACCCCAACCCTAGAGCCGTGCGGAGCGAGCCGCAAGCCTCGCGGGCGATCACAAAATGCGTTACCAGCCTAGCCTTGATCCACCCCCTGATCGCCCACGCCGAGAGATCAGTGGTGGTGTGCGGTGGGTGCCGCGGCGCCCATGGCTTTAACATGGAACGTCACCTCCACCGTGCCCGCGGGCTCGAAAGTCAAGCTGCCGAGGAACGGCCTCGCCCTTTGACCGCTCACTGTTGGTTGCGGCTGAGGCATTGTGACACGGCGGCTCGCCAGAGATCGCCGACGCGGTGCCGGCAAGTGCGGTCGTTGGCGAGACGGTGTGCCCGGGAACGAGCACGGCATGGAAGGCCATACCGATCAAGGCGAGCGTCGCGCTGAGACGCTGCCGGTGCATAAGTCCCTGTCCCATAAGGAAATCCTGGTCTTCGCCAATGCGACTTGCACGAGGCGCATGGACCTGAGGCTCGCCCGAGCCTGTGCGACATCCCTCACAAAATCCAGACGCTGTCGGCGACGCGGGGTGCGACCATGCAAAACATGCAATGATTGGCGTGCGAACCATTCATTTCGTGCATGCCGCCGGACGGTCCTACTGTCCTCCGACGCCCGACTTTCGGTCTCTGTCCCAGAGGAAGAGCAATGTCCCTTCGCCGCCTTTTGTCCGTGCTCGCAACGGTCGCCGCTCTTGCCCTGCCGCCGGCCGTCGCCCGCGCCGAGACCGCGATCGACGTGACGATCAAGGACCATCGCTTCACGCCCGCCGAGATCCATGTGCCGGCGGGAAAGGCAGCGGTCCTCAACATCAAGAACGAGGATGCGACGGCGGAGGAATTCGATTCCTCGGCGCTCAAGGTCGAGAAGGTGATTGCCGGCGGCAAGCAAGGCACGGTGCGGCTAAGGCCGCTCGATCCCGGCCGCTATCCCTTCATGGGCGAATATCACGAGGACACTGCGCAGGGCGTCGTCATCGCCGAATGAGGTCCGCATGCTCGCCACGCTCCTGATCGTCTTTCGCGAGGTCATCGAGGCCGGGCTCATCGTCGGCATCGTGCTGGCTGCGACCAACGGTGTCCCGCGCCGCGGCCTTTTCGTGAGCTACGGCGTTGCTGGTGGCGTGGCGGGCGCCTGCCTCGTAGCGGCCTTCGCGAGCGAGCTCGGAGAGCTGTTCGAAGGCTCGGGCCAAGAGCTTTTCAATGCGGCCATCCTGCTGATCGCGGTCGGCATGCTCGCCTGGCACAATGTCTGGATGGCGAGCCATGGCCGCGCCATGGCGCAGGAGATGCGGCAGGTCGGCGAGGCGGTCGCCTCGGGCCAAAAGCCGCTCGCCGCCTTGGCGATCGTCTGCGGCGTGGCGGTGCTGCGCGAGGGGTCGGAGGTCGTCTTGTTCCTCTACGGCATTGCCGCAACAGGAGGGACCACAGGGCTCGGCATGCTGGCGGGTGGTGCGCTTGGTCTGATTGCCGGGGCCGGCGTGTCGGCGCTCATGTATCTCGGGCTGCTCTCCATTCCCGCCCGGTATCTGTTCTCTTTCACCTCGGGCCTCATCACGCTGCTCGCAGCCGGTCTCGCGGCGCAGGCGGTCGCCTTCCTTGAGCAGGCCGGCTATATCGAGGTGCTCACCGCAACCGTTTGGGACACCTCCTGGTTGCTCTCCGATGACAGCGTGCTCGGACGCTTGCTGCATACTCTCATCGGTTACACCGATCGGCCGAGCGGCGCCCAGCTCGTTGTCTATCTCCTGACGGTCGTCATCATTGTGGGGCTGATGCGGCTCGAATGGGGACAGGATAAGCTTGTTGATGAAATTCCCAATCCCCATGGATGACCGATTGAAAGCAAGCGCTTACGATGGCGCCGCCCGCAAACCCTCCCGGTTCGACACAATGATAACGCCCAAGCGCTATTCGTTCGAGCTCCGCTGGTAGATGTCATCAAACCTGACGATGTCGTCCTCGTCGAGATAGGCCCCCGACTGGACCTCGATGAGAAAGGCGGGGATCTTGCCGGGATTGGCCAGCCGGTGTTTCTTGCCGATGGGGATGTAGGTGGACTCGTTCTCGCTCAGCATCTCCATCTCCTCGCCGCGTGTCACCTCGACCGTCCCGGTGACCACGACCCAGTGCTCCGACCGGTGATGGTGGCTCTGCAGCGACAGCTTGCCGCCGGGCTTCACCATGATGCATTTGACCTGATAGCGCTCGCCCCGGTTCAGGCCCTGATACCAGCCCCACGGGCGGTAGACGCGATTGTGCTGGAGCGCGAGGTCGCCCCCGTTTCCTTTCAGATAGTCGACCACAAGCTTGATGGATTCAGCGTGGTCCTTGGAGGCGACGAGGACGGCGTCCTCCATGGCCACCACCACGACGTTCTCCACCCCGACCAGGGCGACGCAAACGTGGTCGCTGAAGGCGAAGCTGTTGCGCGTATTTTCGAGGATGACCTGGCCCTCGCCCTGCACCACGTTGCCGGCGGCGTCCTTGGCCATGAAGTTCCACAGGGCCGACCATGAGCCGACGTCGCTCCACGACGTCTTGAGCGGCACGCAGCGCATGTTGCCGGCCTTCTCGGCCACGGCATAGTCGAGCGAGATGGCGGGTGCCTCCCCATAGTCGTCGCTCAGCACGCGGAAGGTGAGGTCCTCGGTCGCCGCGTCGAGCGATTTGCGGCAGGCCTCGATGATTCCTGGCGCGTGGCTCTTGAGCAGATCGAGCATGGTCGCGGCCTTGAACAGGAAGATGCCAGCGTTCCAATAGAAGGTGCCCGCGTCAAGATATTCCTCGGCGGCTTTGAGCGACGGCTTCTCGACGAAGCGCTTCACTTTGCGGTCGGCGCCCTCTCCCGGCTCCGTCTCGATATAGCCATAGCCGGTGTGCGGGCAGTCGGGCTCGACCCCGAAGGTGACCAGCGCGCCTCCGTCCGCCGCAGCCACGCCGGTCTCGATGGCGCGCGCGAAGGCGCCTGGATCGGTGATCATGTGGTCTGACGGGGCGAGCAGCACGAGCGCGTCGGCATCGGCGCGCGAAGCGATCAGCGCGGCGATGCACGCGGCTGGAGCGGTGTTGCGGCCAACCGGCTCGAGCACGAGATTTTTCGCCGGCGCGCCGATCTCCTCGAGCTGCTCGGCGACCAGGAAGCGGTGACGATAGTTGGAGAGGACGAAAAGATCGCCGAACAGCGGACCCGAGAGCCGGCGGCAGGTCTGCTGGAACAGCGTCTCGGGGCCGGTCAGCCGATGAAACTGCTTAGGGTAGGCCTCGCGCGACAAGGGCCACAGCCGGGTGCCCGCTCCGCCGCACAAGATGAATGGCAAGACTTTACGCATGACTCCGCATCGGTTGTGGGCCGCCCCTCTTGCAGCATCCTTAGCATAGCGTCGGCGGCGCCCCAAAGGCCTCCTTGGGGAAGCGTGAAGAGCCCGGGCGCTTAAGCCTTTCGCCCTTGGCGGCACGCCGAAAGCCGACGGTCTAGAGGGCAGAGACTATCTGATCCGAACGATGGTCGAGACGCAGTGTGAGGC
>JAENXG010000008.1 GCA_016649675.1 Methyloceanibacter sp. | reverse complement strand
GGTAAAGAACCACCTGAACCCTGAGGAGCTCGAGCAGGTGAGGCAGTTCTTGCTGGTCGAGGAGAAGATCGAGTTTCGCTGCCGCGGCGGTGGCGTGGCCAAGTCCGCGGAAAAAACCCCGGAAACCCCCACAAACGCCGACCTGGTCCCCCTGCCGGACCGCAAGCCCGCGCCGCCCTCATCGGCGACGGCGGACGCCAACCCTAGCCAAACCGTTGCCGATTCGGATAAGACAGCGCCCTCTAAGGCGAAGGCCACACGATGATCACTGTTCTTTTGCTTGTACACATCATGATTGCGGTGGCGCTTGTCGGCGTCATCCTGCTGCAGCGCTCCGAAGGGGGCGCGCTCGGAATCGGCGGCGGCGGCGGCGGTTTCATGACCGGCCGCAGTGCCGGCAATGCTTTGACCAAGACCACGGCGGTCCTGGCCGGCTGCTTCTTCGTGTCGAGCCTCGTGCTCTCGATTCTGGCAAGCCAGCACCGTGGGTCGCCCTCGATCCTGAGCCCGGCCAGCCAAACGGGGGGACCCATCCCAGGGCTCGCTCCCCTTCAGGTCCCCGCCGCGCCAGCTCCCGCGAGCCCGCCTGCGCCTGCAACCCCCGCTTCTCCGTCAGCCCCCGCGGCGCCATAGCCACCTCACGTCTCACATAAGCTTAAGCAGTTTCGCGCTGCGGTGCAGTTTGGGGCTACGACTCAGCGACGTTTCAGTGTATGGTCGAGGCCCATGGCGCGGTACGTTTTCATTACCGGCGGCGTGGTTTCCTCACTCGGCAAGGGGCTCGCCTCGGCAGCGCTCGGAGCGTTGCTCCAGGCGCGCGGGTTCAGCGTGCGCTTACGTAAGCTCGATCCCTATCTCAATGTCGATCCAGGGACCATGAGCCCCTATCAGCATGGCGAGGTGTTCGTCACCGACGACGGCGCCGAGACCGATCTCGACCTCGGTCATTATGAACGCTTCACCGGGCGCCCTGCGAGCCAGGCCGACAACATCACCACGGGCCGCATCTATCAGGAGATCATCGGCAAGGAGCGGCGCGGCGATTATCTCGGCGCGACGGTGCAGGTCATCCCCCACGTCACCGACGCCATCAAGGCCTTCATCACCGCCGGCAATGAAGGCGTCGATTTCGTGCTGTGCGAGATCGGCGGCACCGTGGGCGACATCGAGGGGCTGCCCTTCTTCGAGGCGATCCGCCAGCTCGGCAATGAGCTGCCGCGCGGCTCGACCGTCTTCATCCATCTAACGCTCGTGCCCTACATCCCGAGCGCAGGCGAGCTGAAGACGAAGCCAACCCAGCATTCCGTGAAGGAGCTTAGATCGATCGGCATCCAGCCCGATGTGCTGCTCTGCCGCACCGACCGGCCGCTGCCCAAGGACGAGCGGCGCAAGATCGCGCTCTTCTGCAATGTGCGCCCCGAAGCGGTGATCCAGGCGCTCGACGTAGCGAGCATCTACGACGTGCCGGGCGCCTATCACGCCGAGGGGCTCGATCGCGAGGTCTTGGCCGCCTTCGGCATTACCAACGCGCCCGATCCCGACCTCGAGCGGTGGCGGCAGATCTCGGAGACTATCGCCAACCCGGACGGCGAGGTGACCGTCGCCGTCGTGGGCAAATACACCGGGCTGAAGGACGCCTACAAATCGCTGACCGAGGCGCTCGTCCATGGCGGCATCGCCAACAAGGTGAAGGTCAACCTGGAATGGATCGAATCGCAAACCTTCGAGAGCGAGGATGCCTCAGCCTATCTCGAGGACGTGCACGGCATCCTCGTGCCGGGCGGCTTCGGCGAGCGCGGCTCTGAAGGCAAGATCCAGGCGGCCCGCTACGCGCGTACGCGCGGCGTGCCCTATTTCGGCATCTGCTTCGGCATGCAGATGGCGGTGATCGAAGCCGCCCGCGAGGCCGGCATCGAGGGGGCGAGTTCGACCGAGTTCGGCCCGACCGAGGAGCCCGTGATCGGGCTCATGACCGAATGGATGAAGGGAAACGAGCTGCAGCAGCGCCGGTCGAACGGCAATCTCGGCGGCTCGATGCGGCTCGGCGCCTATGAGGCCGTGCTCGCCAAGGGCAGCAAGGTCGCCGAGATCTACGGCACGACCCACATCTCCGAGCGCCACCGCCACCGCTACGAGGTGAACATGCGCTACCGCAACAAGCTCGAGGCGGCCGGCTTGCGCTTCTCGGGCCTCTCGCCCGACGGGCTACTGCCTGAGATCGTGGAGGTGCCCGACCATCCCTGGTTCATCGGCGTCCAGTTCCACCCCGAGCTCAAATCGCGGCCCTTCAGCCCGCACCCGCTCTTCGCCTCCTTCATCGGCGCCGCCGTGGACCAGTCGAGGCTGGTGTAAACGTCGCAAGTGCCAGGAATGTCCAGCAGCATCCATACCGGCGGCTGTGCGTGCAGCAAGGTCAGGTTCGAGGTAAGAGGCGAGCCTTATCGCATAGGCCTCTGTCACTGTCTGACCTGCAGAAAAGTGCACGGTGCGCCGTTCAACTTCTTCATTGTGTTTCCCGTCGATGCCGTCACAATCGAGGGAGACGTGCTCGTCTTTGAAAGCTCCCAGCATGGGCGGCGGCATTCCTGCCGGGCTTGCGGTTCGCCGGTCTACTCGCACTACGACCACCCCGACGAGATTGACCTTTATGCGGGCTCGTTCGACGAGCCAGGTCTTTGGCAGCCGAGCTACGAACTTTGGACCAGTCGGCGAGAACCTTGCTGCCAGCGTGTCCGAGCGTCGGCCGCCGCTACGAGGAAAACCGCCCGAAGTGGAGGCGAACGGAGACTGGCTGACCGCCTCTCGGCGCGCCTTGCGCGCAACCCATGTGACGGGCAATCTCGCCCCTGCACGAGCGGTTGACGCTTAAGGCCTGCCGTCCCATGGTCCGGTCATGACGGCAGCCTTGCGACCCGCGCCAAACCCCGTCGTCGCCGTGGGCAATGCCCGCTTCGGCAATGGCTTGCCTTTTGCCCTCATCGCCGGGCCCTGCGTGCTCGAAAGCCGGGCGCATGCGCTCGAGATGGCGAAGGGGCTGAAGGAGATCGCCGAGAGGCTCGGGATCGGCCTTGTCTATAAAAGCTCCTTCGACAAGGCGAACCGCACCAGCGCCGCTAGCACAAGAGGTATGGGGCTTGAGCAAGCCCTTCCCATCTTCGCCGAGATCAGGAACAGCCTTGGCCTTCCCGTTACCACCGACGTGCACGAGGCTGAGCATTGCGCCGCCGTGGCCGAGGCCGTGGATATCTTGCAGATCCCGGCCTTTCTCTGCCGCCAGACCGACCTTCTGGTCGCGGCGGCGCGAACGGGAACGGCCGTCAACGTCAAGAAGGGGCAGTTCCTCGCGCCCTGGGACATGAAGAACGTGGTGGCGAAGCTGGTCGGCGCCGGCAATCCGAACGTGCTCGTCACCGAGCGCGGCGTCTCCTTCGGCTACAACACGCTCGTGTCTGATATGCGCGCGCTCCCCATTCTCGCCGAGACGGGAGCGCCGGTGATCTTCGACGCCACGCATTCCGTGCAGCAGCCGGGAGGGCAGGGGACCTCAAGCGGCGGCGAGCGGCGCTTCGTGCCGGTGCTCGCCCGCGCGGCTGTGGCCGTCGGCGTTGCCGGCATCTTCATCGAGACCCATCAGGACCCCGACCGCGCGCCCTCAGACGGGCCGAACATGGTTCCGCTTGCGGAGCTCGAGCCTCTGCTCGCCGAGCTCATCGCCATCGACCGGCTGGTTAAGCGGAGCTAGCCGCGGCCGCGATAGGGCGCGACACCCTGCTCCGGCAGCCACACGTCCTCGGGCAGCGTTCCATGCTGCCAGAACACGTCGATGGGCATGCCGCCCCGCGGGTACCAATAGCCCCCGATCCTGAGCCAAGCGGGCTCGATCAGCGCGACGATGCGCTTGCCGATGGTGATAGTGGCGTCCTCATGGAAGGCGCCCTGGTCGCGGAAGCTTCCGAGATAGAGCTTGAGCGACTTCGATTCGACGAGCCAGCCGCGCGGTGCATAATCGATGACGAGATGAGCGAAGTCGGGCTGGCCCGTGACCGGGCAGAGGCAAGTGAACTCAGGCGCGGTGAACCGGGCGACGTAGACCGTGTCTTGATGCGGATTGGCGACGCGCTCGAGCTCGGCCTCTCCGGGCGACTTGGGGAGCGGCGTCCTCGCCCCGAGCTGCTTCAATCCGCTGATCTTACGCGCCATGGATCTCTACTCCGCAGCAAGACGCGGGGCGGGGCCCCGATAGATGCAGCCCTCGCGGCAACTATCGCGCGCGACCACGATCTCGGCGAGGCCGGCCAGCCGGTTATGCAGCCGGTCCCAGAGCCACATCGCGATGCGCTCCAGCGTGGGCTGAGAGAGCCCCTCGACATCGTTGAGGAAGCGATGGTCGAGAGCCTCGCGCGCGTCTGCCAGCGCCGCTTCGAGGTCGTCGAAATGCACCACGACACCGGTCTCGGCATTGGGCTCGCCATCGATGGCCACGCGCGCGCGGAACGAATGTCCATGGACCCGCGCATTGGGGTGGCCGGCCGGCGCCGAGGGAAGCAAATGGGCGGCCTCGAAAGTGAACTCTTTATAGATACGCATGAGCTGCTGTTTAGGGGATTTTGCCGGTGCGAACCAGCCGGTGATCAAGGCAGGCCCAGGATTTTATGGGTCTGCAGGCTCAAGCGCCATTTGGGATGGGCAAGGCAATAGTCAATGGCCGAGCGCAGGTTGGCGGCGCTCTTCGGCCCTTCATCCATCGGCTGGAGGAGAAAGTGGACGAAATCGAGCGCCGCAACCTCTTCGGGCGCGAGCGCTGATTGCGGATAGACGAGCTTCAGCTCATCGCCGGAGCGTTGGTTTAGGGGCGCGCCCGCTTTGGGGCTCACGCAGATCCAATCGATGGCGCGTGGCACCGGCAGCGTGCCGTTGGTCTCGATGGCGATCTCGAAACCGGCCGCATGCAGCGCCGCGATCAAGGCGTCGTCAACCTGCAGCATGGGCTCCCCGCCGGTGAGCACGACGAAGGGTGGAGTTCCGGAGTTGCCGCGCCAGGCGTCGCGACAGGCGCGGGCGAGATCTGCGGCTTGCGCGAACTTGCCACCGCCCGGACCGTCTATGCCGACGAAGTCCGTGTCGCAGAAATTGCACGTCGCGGCCTCGCGGTCTTCCTCGCGGCCCGACCAGAGATTGCATCCGGCAAAGCGGCAGAACACCGCCGAGCGCCCAGCCTGGGTGCCTTCGCCTTGCAGCGTGTAGTAGATCTCCTTGACGGCGTACATGAGCAGAACTTGGCGCTTCAGGCGCCTCGCGGCAAGTTGGTTGAAGCCAACTTTCTTCCTTCAGCGCTAGAGGCCCGCCACGCGGCGAAGCCTTTGGCGCGCAGCTCGCAGGCGGGGCATTGCCCGCAGCCGTAGCCCCATTCATGACGCAGGCCCCGCTCGCCGCGATAGCAGGTGTGGGTCTCCTCGATCATGAGGTCGACCAGGGCCTCGCCGCCGAGCTCTTGCGCCAGCGCCCAGGTCTCTGCCTTAGTCCGCCACATCAGCGGGGTCTCGATGCTAAAGGGGATTTCGGTGCCGAGCCTGATCGCCTGCTCAAGCGCGCGGAGCGTCGCGTCGCGGCAGTCGGGATAGCCGGAATAGTCCGTCTCGCACATGCCGCCGACAAGGACATGCAGGCCGCGCCGGTAGCCGAGCGCCGCGGCGTAAGTGAAGAACACGAGGTTGCGTCCCGGCACGAAGGTGCTGGGCAGCCCCGACGCCAGCATCTCGATCTCGGCATCGGAGGTCAGCGCCGTGTCGCTGATGGCGCCGAAGCTTGCGACATCGAGCACGTGGTCGGGTCCAAGCCGCGGCGCCCAAACGGGAAAGCTTCGCGCGATCTCGCTCCTGATGCGCTGCCGGCAGTCCATCTCGATCGCGTGGCGCTGGCCGTAGTCGAAGCCCACCGTCTCGACGCGCTCGTAGGCATCGAGCGCCCAAGCGAGGCACACCGTCGAATCCTGTCCGCCCGAGAAGAGCAGAAGCGCTCCTGACTCGGTTCCTCGCTTCAGCGGCTGCGTAGAGGCTCCAGTCATCGCGAAATCAGCAGGTTCGGTCCGGTTACGGCTTCCGCTCCATCTTCAGCTAGGCTAAGAGGGCGGTCACCCCGTTTAGACCCGCCATCGCTCGGAATCACGGAAAATCAGCCCCATGACAGCCATCGCCACCATCCTCGGCCGGGAAATTTTGGACAGCCGCGGCAACCCGACCGTCGAGGCCGACGTGGTGCTGAAGGACGGCCACCACGGACGTGCCGCGGTGCCGTCAGGCGCCTCGACCGGGGCGCACGAGGCCCATGAGCTCCGGGACGGCGGCAAGCGCTACGGCGGCAAGGGCGTGAAGAAGGCGGTCGGGGCGATCAACGGCGAGATCCGCGCCGCGCTGTCCGGTTTTGACGCCAGCGACCAGGCTGGGCTCGATCGGCGCTTGCGCGAGCTCGACGGGACGGAGAACAAGAAGCGCCTCGGCGCCAACGCCATTCTCGGCGTGTCGCTTGCCGCAGCCAAGGCGGAGGCGAGCGCACAAGGCCTGCCGCTCTACCGCTATATCGGCGGGCCTGAGGCGACCCTGCTCCCGGTGCCCATGATGAACATCATCAATGGCGGGGCGCATGCCGACAACCCCATCGACTTCCAGGAATTCATGATCGTGCCGGTCGGCGCCACCAGCATCGCCGAAGCAGTGCGCATGGGCGCTGAAGTGTTCCATGCCTTGCGCCATGCGCTGAAGGGTGCAGGCCACACCACCGCGGTTGGCGACGAGGGCGGCTTCGCCCCCAATCTCGGCTCGACAAGCGAGGCGCTCGATTTCGTCATGGCGGCGATCGAAGCTGCCGGTTATCGCCCTGGCGAGGACGTCTATCTCGCGCTCGACGTGGCGGCGACCGAGCTTTACCGCGAGGATCGTTATTTTCTCAGAGGCGAGAACCGCAGCCTTACCTCGGAGCAGATGACCGCTTATTACAGCGAGCTGGTGTCGAGCTACCCCATTTTCTCCATCGAGGACGGCATGTCCGAGGACGACTGGGAGGGGTGGCGTCTCTTGACCAAGGCGCTTGGGGACCGCTGCCAGCTCGTGGGCGACGATCTCTTCGTTACCAATGTCGTTCGGCTGAAGCAGGGCATCGAGCAGGGTATCGCCAATGCCATCCTCGTCAAGGTCAACCAGATCGGCACTCTGACCGAAACCCTCGACGCCGTGCGCATGGCGCAAGAGGCGGGCTACGCCGCCGTGATGTCGCACCGCTCGGGCGAGACCGAGGACGCGACGATTGCCGATCTCGCCGTCGCCACCAATTGCGGGCAGATCAAGACGGGCTCCCTTGCCCGTTCCGACCGCGTGGCCAAATATAACCAGCTCATCCGCATTGAGGAGGAGCTGGGCGACAAGGCCCGCTATGCCAGCCGCTCGGTGCTGAAGCACGCTCGGTAACGGCCGCTTAACTCGGCGCACGTGATTCTACCCGGCCCTAGTACCAATCGTCATGCCCGGCCGTAGTGCCGGGCATCCACGAATTGGCTAGCGGCGGGGATTTAGGACGTGGATGGCCGGGACCAGCCCGGCCATGACGAGCCTTGGGTGGGAAAAAGAAATGCGTTTCCAAGCCTTCGTCTTTCCGCTCTTGGCTTGCGCGGCCGCGGGCTATTTCGGCTATCACTTTCAGACCGGCGACCATGGCCTGAAGGCGCGCGCCGATCTCGAGCGGCGGAAAGAGGTGCTTGCGGGCGAGCTCGCGGGCCTCAAAGAGGTGAAGGACCGGCTTGAGCGCGATGTCGCTCTGCTCAGGCCGGAAAGCCTCGATCCCGATATGCTGGACGAGCGGGCGCGCGCGATCCTGAATCTCGCCTATCCCGACGATCTCATCATGCTCAAGCGCCGCCAGCCTGCGCCTGACGCCGGCACCGGCCCAACCGGGGCGCTGCCCAAGCGCTGACGCCTTTGGCTGTCCTACGGCGGCTGGCCGACTTTCACGGCGCTTCGCAGCCGTGCTAGCCTTTCCTGAAAGGGCGAGAATCGAAGGAAGCCAAGAGTGAACAGCCCGAGCCCAAGCCTCTCGCCCGGAGCCGCCAATCTTTGGCTCGGCGACGACAAGGCGGGAGCCGAAAGCCCTCCCGTCAAGCCGGGCCTCACCAAAGAGCAGGAGCTTGCCGCCTACCGCCTGATGCTTCTCATTCGCCGTTTCGAGGAGAAGGCGGGGCAGCTCTACGGCATGGGTTATATCGGCGGCTTCTGCCACCTCTATATCGGTCAGGAGGCGGTCGTCGTCGGCATGCAGATGGCGATCAATGAGGGCGACCAGGTCATCACCGCCTATCGCGATCATGGCCATATGCTTGCCACCGGCATGGACCCCAAGCGCGTGATGGCAGAGCTGACCGGACGCCGCCACGGCTATGCCAAAGGCAAAGGCGGCTCCATGCACATGTTCTCGGTGGAGAAGAATTTCTACGGCGGCCACGGCATTGTCGGCGCGCCGGCGCCGCTCGGCACCGGCATCGCCTTCGCCAACAAATATCGGGGCAACACCTCCGTCTGCCTCACCTATTTCGGCGAGGGCGCCGCCAATCAGGGCCAGGTCTATGAGAGCTTCAACGTGGCGTCGTTGTGGAAGCTCCCGGTCATCTACGTGATCGAGAACAACCACTACGCCATGGGGACGGCGGTGGAGCGCGGCAGCGCGCTCGCCGAGGAGCTCTACCACCGCGGCTCCGTGTTCGGCATTCCCGGCGAGCAGGTCGACGGCATGGACGTTGCCGCCGTCAAGGATGCCGGCGAACGCGCCGTGGCGCGGGCCCGCAAGGGCGACGGGCCGAGGATCCTCGAGATGCGCACCTATCGCTATCGCGGCCATTCCATGTCCGACCCCGCCAAATACCGGACGCGCGAGGAGGTGCAGGAGATCCGCGAGCACCGCGACCCCATCGACCTGCTGCGCAAGCGCATGTTGGACGAGGGCCGGGCGAGCGAGGAGCAGCTGAAGGAGATCGACCGGGAGGTCCGCGCGGTGGTCAACGAGGCCGCCGAGTTCGCGCAAGCCGACCCCGAGCCCGACGCCGCCGAGCTTTACACCGACGTCACGGCGTGAGCCGCCTAGCGATGACCATCCCGATTTTGATGCCGGCGCTCTCTCCCACCATGGAGGAGGGGAAGCTCGTCAAATGGCTCGTCGGCGAGGGCGATCCCGTGCGCGCAGGCGACGTCATCGCCGAGATTGAGACCGACAAGGCGACCATGGAGGTCGAGGCTGCGGACGACGGCAGGATGGGCAAGATCCTGGTCGCCGCGGGCACCGAGCATGTCCCGGTGAACCATCCCATCGCGCTGCTTCTGACCGACGCCGAGGGAGCCGTAGCAAGCTCCACCTCTCCCCAACGGGGAGAGGTCGCGGCGCAAGGCGCCGCGGGTGAGGGGGTTCGCACCCCAACGGATTCAGTTTCCCCCTCACCCCATCCTTCTCCCCAACGGGCAGAGGGGGGAACAAGTCAAATGGCCAAATTGGCTCCATTCGATGCCCAAGCTCCGGTGGCAGGTGTGGGCGCTTCCGCCCCGCCGCCAAAGCGCGAATTGGGGGAAAGCCCGCCTGACGTCGAGAAGGCGCCTTCAGGCCCTCGCGTTGCGCCGCAGGAGCCGCGGCCCGAGGCGGAAGTTCCGCCCGGCACCGAGATGGTGGCCATGACCGTGCGCGAGGCGCTGCGCGATGCCATGGCCGAGGAGATGCGCGCCGACGCGTCCGTCTTCCTCATGGGCGAGGAGGTCGGGCAATATCAAGGCGCCTACAAAGTGAGCCAAGGCCTGCTCGATGAGTTCGGCCCGAGGCGTGTGGTCGACACGCCCATCACCGAATATGGCTTTGCCGGCGTGGGCGTCGGCGCGGCCTTTGCCGGGCTCAAGCCCATCGTCGAGTTCATGACCTGGAACTTCGCCATGCAGGCGATCGACCACATCGTCAACTCTGCCGCCAAGACCCTCTATATGTCGGGCGGCAAGATGCATTGCCCCATCGTCTTCCGCGGGCCGAACGGCGCCGCCGCCCGCGTCGCCGCCCAGCACAGCCAGGACTACGCGTCGTGGTATGCGCATGTGCCTGGCTTGAAGGTGATCGCGCCTTATACCGCCGCCGACGCCAAGGGCCTGTTGAAAGCCGCCATCCGGGATCCCGGCCCTGTCGTGTTCCTCGAGAACGAGCTCCTTTACGGCCAGAGCTTCGAGGTGCCGAAGCTCGATGACTTCGTCATCCCCATCGGGAAGGCGAGGCTGGCGCGAGCGGGGAGAGACGTGACCATCGTCTCCTATTCGCGGGGGATGGCCTACACGCTTGAAGCCGCCAAGCGCCTCGCCGAGGAAGGAATCGAGGCGGAGGTGATCGACCTCCGCACGCTCCGCCCCCTCGACATGGGAACCGTGCTCGCCTCGGTGAAGAAGACGAACCGCATCGTCACCGTGGAGGAGGGCTGGCCGATCTGCTCCGTCGGCTCGGAGATCTGCGCCCGCGTCACCGCCGAGGCGTTCGACCATCTCGACGCGCCGCCAATCAAGGTCACCGGCGCCGACGTGCCCATGCCTTACGCCGCCAATCTCGAGAAGCTCGCGCTTCCCTCGGTAGACAAGGTCGTCGCCGCGGTCAAAGCCGTCTGCTACCGGAAGTGACGCAAGTGGCCGAAACCCCCATGGACTGGAAGAAGGGTGGGTGCCATTGCGGCGCCGTGCGCTTTGAGGTGCTGGCGCCCAACGAGATCGAGGTCAAGGACTGCAACTGCTCGATCTGCCGCATGACGGGCTATGTGCATTTGATCGTGCCCAAGGAGCGCTTCAAGCTGACCGCGGGCGCCGACAAGCTCACCACCTACAGCTTCAACACCGGCACGGCGAAGCATCGGTTTTGCTCCGTGTGCGGAATCTATGTGCCGCGCTCTAAGCCCGACGGCTACAGCGTGAATGTGCGCTGCCTGGAGGAGGGCGCCGTCCGCGTGACGCGCGTCACGCCCTTCGACGGCCAGCATTGGGAAGACGCCATGGCCAGCTACGCCCGACGCGGGGACGCGTAGGCCGTGAGCACGCCCATCCTCATGCCGGCGCTGTCGCCCACCATGGAGGAGGGCAAGCTCGTCAAATGGCACGTCAAGGAGGGCGACACGGTCAGAAGCGGCGACGTGATCGCCGAGATCGAGACCGACAAGGCCACCATGGAGGTCGAGGCGGTTGATGAGGGGACGATGGGCAGACTGCTTGTCGCCGAAGGGACCGAGCATGTCCCCGTCAACCACCCGATCGCTCTGCTTCTGACCGAGGATGAGAGCTCTGCGGAGGATCGCCGAAGCGAGGTTGGCTCCTCCTCTCCCCGTTGGGGAGAGGTCGCGGCGCAAAGCGACGCGGGTGAGGGGGCTCGCGCCACAGCCGATTCCGGCTCCCCCTCACCCCAGCCCTCTCCCCAACGGGGAGAGGGAGGTTCGCAGGCTGAGGCCGCAACGCACTCCACCTCTTCCCATCGGGGTGAGACAAGTGACGGTGACGGGGCGCATGCAGAGCTGGTGATGAATCAGATCGCCGAGCAGATCAGGGCGAACGGCAAGAACGGTCACGCGAAGCGTGTCTTCGCCTCGCCCTTGGCACGGCGGCTGGCGCGCGAGCGCGGGATTCAGATTGAAGCGCTGAACGGCTCAGGGCCCCATGGCCGCATCGTGAAGGCCGACGTTGAGCGCGCGGCCTCAGCGCCGCAACCCATCATCGAGCACATCGACACCGAGCCGGCCGAAGCCGAGCCTGTCGCAGCCCCCACTCCCATGACCGAAGCCCGCGAGGCTCCGCAGCGCGCGCTCGTCAAGGCCCCGCACCCGGCGGGACTCTCAGACAACCAGGTGCTCGCGCTCTACGAGCCCGGCTCCTACGAGCTCGTGCCGCACGACACCATGCGCCGCTTCATCGCCGAGCGGCTCACGCTCTCCAAGCAGACCATCCCGCATTTCTATCTCGCCATCGACTGCGAGCTCGACGCAGCACTCGCCGCCCGAGCGCGGATGAACGCGCTTGCCCCGCAAGAGGGCCCGCGCGCGTTCAAGCTCTCGGTCAACGATTTCATCATCAAGGCGCTGGCCATGGCGCTGCAGACGGTGCCCGCCGCCAACGCCACCTGGACCGAGCAGGGCCTGTTGCGGCACCGCGCCTCGGACATCGCCGTCGCCGTAGCGCTTGAAGGGGGCGGACTATTCACGCCGGTGATCCGCGACGCCGAGGTGAAGAGCCTGTCGGAGATCTCCAACGAGATGCGCGATCTCGCCGCCCGCGCCCGCTCTAAGCGGCTCGCGCCCCACGAATATCAGGGCGGCTCGACCACCATCTCCAATCTCGGCATGTACGGCATCGACCGCTTCGACGCGGTGATCAATCCGCCGCAGGCGAGCATCATGGCAGTGGGCCGCGCCGAGAAGCGCCCCGTGGTTAAGGACGATGCGTTGAAGATCGCCACCATGATGAGCGTGACGCTGTCGGTCGATCATCGCGTCATCGACGGCGCGCTCGGCGCCGAGCTGCTGGCCGCCTTCAAGGCCTATATCGAAGACCCGGTGACGATGTTGGTCTAGCCACGCGCGGCACCTTTCGGCCGCCGCGGTTCCCTCTTGCCAGCGGGCCCGCAATCCTGTTCCAAGATGTCCAAAAATAAGAGCGACTGGCCCTGATGGCCAAATCGCTCGGGGGAAACGCGTGAGGGGTAAAGGCCATGCACAGGCCTGATAAGCGGTTCGTATTCACGCTCGTCGCTGCGGGGGTTGTATCGGCCCTGATCGGACTCCTCTTCACCGAGACGGTCGGCGTGGTTCCCTGTGAGGGTGAAGGGCTCGCCTGCAACATCGACGAGGCCATCGGCGCCTACGCCGTGCTGATCTGGGCGGTGCTCGGTCCGGTCATTTTTGCCGTGACGCTGCTGATCGCCCGGAACCGCAAGGCCCTTGCCGGAGTGGCGATCGTGCTGGTTGCGCCACTCATGATCTTTTTCGGCCTCGCCATGAGCGAAGCCTGGCGCTATGTCGGCTTCTATCCTTACAAGGATTTGAGGACGTTCCTGGTCGAGCTCGCGCCACCCCTGCTCACGGTGCTGATGCAGTGGTTGATCCTGCGCGTCGCGGTCCCGACCGGCCAGCCGAAGGCTGCAGTCGCGCCTGCCAAGGCGGTCGAGCCGGGCGGGGAAAGCAGGCCCCCTGAGGGCGGATCGATCCCGTTCCCCACCGAATGAGTTTCCACCTCATGCCGTTCGCTTTAAGGTGCGGTATGTCGCGCTCGATACGTCGCCCGACCTTGCCATGACCGAGACGCGCGATCTCGCCATCATCGGCGCCGGGCCCGGCGGCTATGTCGCGGCGATCCGCGCCTCACAGCTCGGCCTCAAGACGGCGATCATCGAGCGCGAGCATCTCGGCGGCATCTGCCTCAACTGGGGCTGCATCCCCACCAAGGCGCTGCTCCGCACCTCTGAGCTTTATCATCAGATGCGCCACGCGTCGGAGTTCGGGCTGGCGTGCGACAATGT
Source organism: Methyloceanibacter sp. (assembly GCA_016649675.1). GTDB lineage: Bacteria > Pseudomonadota > Alphaproteobacteria > Rhizobiales > Methyloligellaceae > Methyloceanibacter. Next base: position 13,084 of record JAENXG010000008.1, on the reverse strand, counting down.
CCGCTTCGACCTTGCCAAGGTCGTCGAACGGAGCCGCAAAGTGGCCGAGCGCCTGTCGAACGGCGTCGCCTATCTCATGAAGAAGAACAAGGTCGAAGTGATCGCCGGCACGGCGCGGCTGAAGGGGCAGGGATTAATCGCCGTCACGGGCAAAGCCGGCGAGGCCCTGCCGGATATCGAGGCCAGACACATCATCGTCGCCACCGGGGCGCGGGCGCGCGTGGCTCCGGGTCTCGAGCCCGACGGCAGGCTGATCTGGACCTACAAGGAGGCGATGGTGCCCCAGAGCTTCCCCAAGTCTCTGCTCATCGTGGGCTCGGGCGCCATCGGCATCGAGTTCGCGAGCTTCTACCGCACCCTTGGCGCCGAAGTGACCGTGGTCGAAATCCTCGATCGCATCCTTCCTGTCGAGGACGCCGAGATCTCGGCGCTGGCGCGGAAGGCCTTCGCCAAGCAAGGCATCGTCATCCATACCGAGACGACCGTGGAGCGCCTCGTCAAAGGCGCCGACAGCGTCACGGCCACTTTGAAAAAGCCCGACGGGACATCTCAGGAGGTCACCGCCGAGCGCGTCATCCTCGCCATCGGCATCACCGGCAATGTCGAGGGGCTTGGGCTGGAAGAGCAGGGGGTCAGGATCGAGAGTGGCCATATTGTCGTCGACGAATGGTGCCGCACCACAGCACCTCACCTCTACGCCATCGGCGACGTGATCGGTCCGCCCTGGCTTGCCCACAAAGCGAGCCACGAAGGCATCCTTTGCGTGGAGAAGATCGCGGGCGTCGAAGGCGTCCATCCGCTCGACAAGAGCAACGTCCCGGGATGCACCTATAGCTCGCCGCAGATCGCAAGCGTCGGCCTCACCGAGGAGGCGGCACGCGCTTCAGGCTACGCGCTGAAGATCGGCCGCTTCCCCTATTCCGCCAACGGCAAAGCGATCGCGCTCGGCGAGACCGAAGGACTGGTGAAGACGATTTTCGACGCACAAAGCGGCGCGCTGCTCGGCGCCCATCTCATCGGGGCAGAGGCGACCGAGCTCATTCAAGGCGTCGCCATCGCCAAGACCCTAGAGACCACTGAGGCTGAATTGATCGCCACCATCTTCCCCCACCCGACATTGTCGGAGATGATGGGCGAATCGGCGCTCGACGCCTTTGGCCGCGCGCTGCACATCTAGTCCGGCCTAGGCCGAAGGGACGAGACTCCGACACCATAGGGGAGCAACATCATGAGCCTTATCATCTTTCTTATCGTCGGCCTGATCGCCGGCGCGCTCGCCTCATACATCCTGGGGCGCCAGCAGGATCTCCTGATAAACTTGTTGATCGGCATTGTCGGCGCCGTGGTCGGCGGTCTTCTCGCCGGCCTGCTTGGCCTTGGCGCCTACAATTTGATCGGCGAGATCATCATCGCCACCATTGGCGCCATCATCTGCATCCTGGTCTGGCAACGCATGCGGTGATCTTCGGGCGCCCTGTAACAAGAGCCGGAAAGGCCTATATGGATCAAGCTAAGCGAAGTGGGAGGTCTTGATGAACAACGCGCAGACTCTGTTCTCCATGCCGGGGGTCGGCTTTATTGGCATGCTGATCATCGGCATCCTCGCCGGCTATATCGCCGAGAAGGTCACCGCGAGCGATCACGGCCTTCTCACCAATCTGCTGGTCGGCATCGCCGGCTCCTTCGTGGGCGGCACGCTCGCCAATGTCTTGAAGATCGAGTTCTATGGCTGGCTCGGCAATCTGATCGTGGCCTCGCTCGGCGCCATCCTCGTATTGTGGATTTGGCGGAGCGTCAGGGGCCACCCAGCTTGAGCCTGACGGTCTGAAGCGTGGCGTGATGGTGACGGTCCTTGACAACTTCGGCGTCGTGAAAGCGCGGGTGCGTCATCCTGAGAAGGCGCGGCTGCCCGACACGCCAGTCCTGCCCAAGCCGTCATGGATCCGCGTGAAGGCTCCCGGCGCGCATGAATTCGACGCCACGCGGGCGCTCCTGCGCGCGCATCGCCTCACCACGGTGTGCGAGGAGGCCGCCTGTCCCAATATCGGCGAGTGCTGGGGCAAGCGCCACGCCACCTTCATGATCATGGGCGACACCTGCACGCGGGCCTGCGCCTTCTGCAATGTGCGTACGGGAAAGCCGGGCGCTCTCGATGAAGGCGAGCCGGCGCGGGTGGCGGGAGCGGTCGCGGCGCTCGATCTCGCCCATGTCGTGGTGACCTCGGTCGACCGCGATGATCTCGACGACGGCGGCGCCGCCCATTTTGCGGCGACCATCACGGCGATCCGCCAGGCGCGGCCGCTCACCAGCATCGAGGTGCTGACCCCCGACTTCTTGCGTAAAGAGGGCGCGCTGGAGATCGTCGTCGCGGCGAAGCCCGACGTGCTCAACCATAATGTCGAGACCGTGCCCTCGCTCTACCGGCGCATCCGCCCTGGCGCCGACTATCGCCATTCGCTCACGTTGCTGCGGCGCGCCAAGGAGCTCGACCCGCGCCTCTTCACCAAGTCGGGCATGATGGTGGGCTTGGGCGAGACAGGCGCCGAAGTCGCCACGGTGATGGACGACCTGCGTGCGGCCGGCGTCGATTTTCTGACCGTCGGGCAATATCTGCAGCCGACCCGCAAGCATGCGGCCATTGACCGCTTTGTCACGCCCGAGGAGTTCCAATCCTATACGCGCATCGCCGAGGAAAAAGGCTTCCTGCTCGTGGCCTCGAGCCCTTTGACACGATCCTCCTATCACGCGGCCGAGGATTTCGTGCGGCTGAAGGCGTTACGCCTTGCATCGCTCGGCGCCTAAGCGAAGAAACAGCCAGGCTCGCTTCTCATGCACGTCTACGAGACCAAGCACCCTGTCGCGCACTCGGCTGACGAGATGTTCGCGCTCGTGGCGCGCGTCGAGGACTATCCGAAATTCCTGCCGCTCTGCGAGGAGCTCGCGGTCAAGAGCCGCGAGCAGCGCGAGGGGAGCGAGCTGCTGATTGCCACCATGACCGTGGGCTACGGCTTCATCCACGAGGGCTTCACCACCCAGGTGCATCTCGATCGCGCCACCCGCACCATTCTCGTCGAATATCTCGACGGCCCCTTTAGCTTCCTCGAGAACCGTTGGCGCTTTCACCCGCGCGGGCAGGGGGCGTGCGAGGTCGATTTTTACATCGCCTATAGCTTCCGCTCGCGCCTGTTCGAGCGGCTGGTCGGCCGGCTGTTCGCGAAAGCCGTGGAGAAATACACGACCGCCTTCGAGGCTCGCGCCGACGCGATCTATGGACGGGAAGCAGCGACTCTCGCCTCACAGCAATGAGAGGAGAAGCGCAAGCGCCCGTTCGACGCTTCGCCGCCTGATCTCCGCCCGGCCGAGACCGCCGAACAGAACGCACTCGTGGCGGATCGGCTCGTCGCGCCTGCCGGCGGCGAAATGCACGAGGCCAACCGGCTTCTCGGCACTTCCGCCATCGGGCCCGGCGATGCCGGTGACGGAAACGGCGAGGCTTGCATGCGAATGGGTGAGCGCGCCTCCGGCCATGGCGCGGGCCACGTCCTCGCTCACCGCGCCGTGGCGCTCGATCAGCCAGAAAGGCACCCCGAGCATCTCGCTCTTGGCAGCGTTGGAATAGGTGACGAAGGCGCGCTCGAACACGGCAGAGGAGCCGGGAATGGCGGTCAGCGTGGCGGCGACGAGACCGCCGGTGCAGGACTCTGCGGTCACGATCGTCTCCCCGCGGCCGCGGCACGCTTCGATAAGCTCAGCGGCTTGCGCGATCAGCTGCGCGCCGATCTCGATCCTCTCCATCATGGGAGGCTCACCGTCGCCGTCGCCATGGCCGCGATCCCTTCGCCGCGGCCGACGAAGCCCAAGCCTTCATTGGTGGTGGCCTTGATGCTCACCTGTGCCACGGCGATTCCGAGCATCTCCGCAATCCGGCCACGCATCGCCTCGCGGTAAGGCCCGATGCGCGGGGCCTCGCACAGCAGCGTGACATCGACATGCACGATCTCGCCGCCCCGCTCCCTCACTTTGGCGGCGGCATGTTTAAGGAAGATCTCGGAAGCGGCGCCGCGCCAGCGCGCGTCGGAGGGCGGGAAGTGGACACCGATATCGCCATCGGCGATGGCGCCGAGCAGCGCGTCGGTCAGGGCATGCAAGCCGACATCGGCGTCGCTGTGGCCCACGAGCTTCTTCGGGTGCGGAATGCTGACGCCGCACAGCACCACGGCGTCGCCGGGGCCCAGAGCGTGCACGTCATAGCCGGAAGCAACGCGGATCGTCGCAGGCGCCCGCGCGCGCTCGGGCTGCAACAGCTCCTCGGCGATCCTCAAATCCTCCTTCGTGGTGAGCTTGCGATTGTCCTCCGAGCCCTCGACCAGCGCCACATCGAGGCCGAACCATTCGGCGACGCCGGCGTCATCGGTGAAGTCGCGACCGGGCTCTCTTGCGGCGGCGCGGTGGGCGGCGAGGATCGCCTCGTAGCGGAACCCTTGCGGCGTCTGCGCGCGCCAAAGCTGATCGCGGTCAACCGTTCCGGTCACGCGGCCCTGGTTCCCGCGCTTCAACGTATCGGTGACGGGGAGACAGGGGAGCGCGCCTGCATGCGCCTCGAGGCTCTGGATGACGCGGGTAATGAGGGGCGCATCGACGAAGGGGCGTGCGGCGTCGTGGATCAACACGGAAGTGGGCGCCGCCGCTTCCAGCGCCTCAAGCCCGGCGCGGACGGAGTCCTGGCGGGTCGCGCCACCCGGCACAGGCTTCCGCAGCCGCCCGGCAAACGGACGGCTAGCAGCTTCGTAGAGGCCTATGTCGTCGGGATGGATCACCACGAGGATCTCACCTACGGCCGGATGTGCGGCAAAGGCGCCGATCGATCGGCCGATCATTGGCACGCCGCCGATCCGGCAATATTGCTTGGGACGGCCGTCCTCACCGGCGGCTCGGGAGCCGCGGCCAGCCGCCACGATGAGCGCCGCGACGCTCACCTGCGGCCTCTACCGAACGGCGTAAACCTAGGAATCATGAAATTGTTGCACTGCGGCAAAACGAGTGTTGCTCCCAGGTAAAATCCCTCGTATCGTGCACAATAATAGATCATGGAGTGTCACTGCATAAATTTTGTGCATTCAGGTTCAGGCCTGCAACCAGACCGACAAAAAGACTAGTCAAAGGATACACCGCTTGAGCAGCTCGACCAAAAGACCCAGCATACGCCGCAATTTCCAGCCGCAGCCGATCAAGGCCGAGGCGTTGCTCAGCGCGCTCCCGCATCCGCTCCTCGTCATCGGTGGGGGGCTCAAGGTCGAATACGTCAACGCGGCCACCGAAGACTTCTTCCAGATGAGTGCGAGCGTGCTCTGCCGGCGCTGCCTCACCGATGTCGTCGCCTTTGGCAGCCCGCTCATCGCGCTCGTCGAACAGGTGCAGCGGAACGGCACCACGGTCAACGAATATGGCGTGGACCTCGGCTCGTACCGCTTCGATGCACCCAAGCTCGTCGACCTCTATGCCGGCCCTCTGGCCGAGTCGCCCGGCCGCGTGATGATCATGCTGCAGCAGCGCAGCATGGCGCAGATGATCGAGCGCCAGCTCACCCATCGTGGCGCCGCGCGCTCCGTCTCGGGGCTTGCCGCCGTGCTCGCTCACGAAATCAAGAATCCGCTGTCAGGCATCAGGGGGGCGGCGCAGCTCCTGGAGGCCGAGCGCACCGACAGCGACCGCACCTTGACACAGCTCATCTGTGCCGAGTCGGACCGCATCTGCAAACTCGTCGACCGCATGGAGATTTTTGGCGACGAGCGGCCGCTGCTGCGCGAGCCGGTCAACATCCATGACGTGCTCGATCACGTGAAGCAGATCGCGACCACCGGCTTCGCCCGCCAGATCAAGTTCGTCGAGAATTACGATCCCTCGCTGCCGGCGGTGCCGGGGAGCCGCGACAAGCTGATCCAGGTGTTCCTCAACCTCGTCAAGAACGCCGCCGAGGCGATCGGCGAGGACAGGGCCGACGGCCAGATTACGCTCACCACCTCCTTCCGGCCTGGCGTGCGCCTCTCGGTGCCGGGGAGCCAGGCCCGCGTCAGCCTGCCGCTCGAGATCGCGGTCGAGGACAACGGTTCGGGCGTCCCCACGGACCTCCTGCCGCATCTGTTTGATCCCTTCGTTACCACCAAGCAATCCGGCACGGGGCTCGGGCTCGCTCTCGTCGCCAAGATCATCGGCGACCATGGCGGCATCATCGAATGCGACTCGCGGCCCCGGCAGACGGTCTTCCGGGCGCTGATGCCGATGTCCGAGAGCGAAATGACGCAAGGGGGGCACGCTTAAGAATGGCCAAGGGCAACATCCTCATCGCCGATGACGACGCCGCCATCCGCACGGTGTTGAACCAAGCCCTGGCACGCGCCGGCTACGCGCCGCGCGCCACGGGCAACGCCGCGACGCTCTGGCGCTGGATCAGCCAGGGCGAGGGCGACCTCGTCATTACCGACGTGCTGATGCCCGACGAGAACGCCTTCGACCTCATTCCCCGGGTGAAGAAGCTCCGGCCCGACCTGCCGATCATCGTGATGAGCGCGCAGAACACCTTCATGACGGCGATTACCGCGGCCGAGCGAGGCGCCTACGAATATCTGCCCAAGCCCTTCGATCTGAATGAGCTCGTCGCCGTGGTGAGCCGCGCGCTCGCCGAGCCGCGGCGGAAGTCGCAGCGGCTTTCCGCCGAGACCAGCGAAGGCCTGCCGCTGATCGGACGCTGCCAGGCCATGCAGGACATCTATCGCGTGCTGGCCCGCCTCACCCAGACCGACCTCACGGTGATGATCACCGGTGAGTCGGGCACCGGCAAGGAGCTCGTCGCACGCGCCTTGCACGAATACGGCAAGCGCCGCAACGGCCCCTTCGTCGCCATCAACATGGCCGCAATCCCACGCGAGCTAATCGAGTCTGAGCTGTTCGGCCATGAGAAGGGGGCCTTCACCGGTGCCCAGAACCGCCACATCGGCCGCTTTGAGCAGGCCGAAGGCGGCACCCTGTTTCTCGACGAGATCGGCGACATGCCCATGGAGGCCCAGACGCGGCTGCTGCGCGTGCTCCAGGAAGGGGAGTACACGACGGTCGGCGGCCGGACGCCGATCAGGACCAATGTCAGGATCATCGCCGCCACCAATCGCGATCTGCATCAGCAGATCGATCAAGGCCTGTTCCGCGAGGACCTGTTCTACCGGCTAAACGTCGTGCCGCTCCGATTGCCGCCGTTGCGCGAGCGGCTCGAGGATATTCCCGATCTCGTGCGCCACTTCCTCGCCATGGCCGAGAAGGAGGGGCTCCCGTCCAAGTCCTTCGAGCCAGGCGCCATCGAGAGGCTGAAGCGCTATCACTGGCCGGGAAATATCCGGGAGCTCGAGAACCTCGTGCGCCGGCTATCGGCGATCTACGCCCAGGACATCGTCACGGTCGAGATGGTGGAGAGCGAGCTGGCGACGGTGGCACGCCCGCCGTTCCCCGACGCGGCCGAGCCGAGCGGGGACCTTTCGGAATCCGTCGAGCGCTTCCTCTCGGACTATTTCATGAGCTTCGGTCAGGAGCTCCCGCCGTCGGGCCTCTATACGAGGGTGCTGCGCAAGGTCGAGTTTCCGCTCATCACCGCGGCGCTCGCGGCAACACGAGGCAACCAGATCCGTGCCGCCGACCTGCTCGGGCTGAACCGCAATACGTTGCGCAAGAAGATCCGCGATCTCGGCATCAAGGTGATCAGGACGCCGGGCACCTGATCCGACCAGCCTCGTGCCAAAAGCGGCCATGTCGCCACGCTAGGGCTTCCCCCGAACCCCGCAACAAGTGTAACATTATGCACACAATGTCGCCAAAGCGCCACATTGTGATTTTATTGCATCATGCTTGCGGCGGACGCTCCCAAAGCTATAGGGCCGGCAAGGTCCAGGGAGAGCAGGGGAATGCGGTTGCGTAGCGTCTTGCAATCCTTGCAGAAAGCGGCCAAGCCCGCGGAGTTTGGGCGCCCGCCTGAAGCCATGATCCATCCTCCGGGCAATACTGGAAATTCCGACCGGGTGTTGCCTATGGACGCGCCACGCGACCCCGTCCGCTCCCGGCGTAGCCGCCTGCCTTTCACGCTCGGCCTGATCACCATGGTGCTCTCGCTGTGCTCGGGCCTGGCCACCTACGTGATCCTGACCGGCCTAACCCCGATCGTGCCGACCCACCTTGTGGTGGTGGGAGTGCTGCTCATCAACCTCGTCCTCGTGCTGGCGATGGTGATGATTATCGCCTGGCAGGTGACGGGGCTGTGGCTCGCCCGGCGCCGGCAGGTGGCGGGCGCGCAGCTCCATGTCCACATCGTCAGCCTGTTCAGTGTGATCGCGGTCATGCCTGCGATCCTGCTGGCCGTCTTTGCCAGCGTCTCACTCGACCGCGGCCTCGATCATTGGTTCTCCGTCCGCACCAAATCCATCATCCAGAACTCGATCGACGTGGCGACCGCCTATCTCCAGGAGCACGGGCAGATCATCCGTGCCGATACGCTCGCCATGGCCAAGGACGTCGACGAGGCCGTCGAGCTCGTGAAGTCGCAGCCCCAAGGCTTCGGGAATTTCCTGACCTCGCAGGCCGCCATCAGGGCGCTGCCCATCGCCTATCTGATCGACGGGGACGGGAAGGTTCTCGCCACTGCGGCCTCTCTGCCGGACTTGCCCTACCGCGCGCCGCCGAAAGAGGCCATGGACCTTGCCAAGAAGGGCCAGGTAATCGTGATCGCGCCGGGCCAGACGAGCATGGTCGGCGCCATCAAGAGCCTGCAGAACTTCAACGACACCTTCCTCTACGTGATCCGCCCGGTGAACGCGCGCGTGCTGCAACAGCTCCGCGAAACCCGCGCCAATGTCGCCGAGTATCAGCTGCTCGAGCAGCGCCGCGCCGGCGTGCAGGTGGCCTTCGGGCTGATGTATGTGGCGATCGCCTTGACGCTTCTCCTCTCCGCCATCTGGATCGGCATGTGGTTCGCCAATCGGCTGGTGGCGCCGATCCGCCAGCTCATGGGCGCGGCGCAGCAGATCTCGGAAGGCAACCTTGCGGTGGAGGTCGCCGTTGATCCTGCCGACGGAGACCTTGCCGTGCTCGGCTCGACCTTCAACACCATGACCTCGGAGCTCAGAAGCCAGCGCGATGAGCTGGTTGGCGCCAATACCACGCTCGACGAGCGACGGCGTTTCATGGAGGCGGTGCTGTCGGGCGTGACAGCCGGCGTCGTCGGCGTCGACTCCGACGGCATCATCACCCTGGTGAACCGCTCCGCCGAAACGCTGCTGCGGGCGAAAGAAGCCAACCTCTGCGGCCAGCCGCTGGCCAAGGCCGTCGCCGAGTTCGGACCTCTCCTGAAGCGCGCGCAAAAGCAGGGGAGGCGGCTTGTCACCGACCAGATCGCTCTCCGGCGCGCGGGCTCCGAGCACAATTTCGCCGTGCGGGTCACGAGCGAAGGGGCCGGCCAGCAGGCGCAAGGCTATGTGGTGACCTTCGACGACATGACCGAGCTCGTGAGTGCCCAGCGCTCAACCGCCTGGGCCGACGTCGCCCGCCGCATCGCCCATGAGATCAAGAATCCGCTCACCCCGATCCAGCTCTCTGCCGAGCGCATCCGCCGCAAATATGGCGACTCCATCACCAAGGACCGTGAGGTGTTCGATCAATGCACCGACACCATCATCCGCCAGGTGTCGGATATCGGCCGCATGGTCGACGAGTTCTCGGCCTTCGCGCGTATGCCGAAGCCGGTGATGGAGCGCAATGACGTCCGCGAGATCGTGCGCGAGGCGGTGTTCCTGTTTCAGGTGAGCCGGCCCGAGATCGTCTTCGAGCTCGATCTCCCCGACAAGCCAGTGGTGACGCTGTCGGATCGCCGCCTCCTGACCCAGGCCGTAACCAACCTCGTCAAGAATGCGAGCGAAGCGATCGACTCGGCGGTCGAGGCCGATCCTGCCCGCGCCGGAACGGGCCATATCGTGGCCAAGGTCCGTACCAAGAGCGACCGGATGCAAATCACGGTCATCGACAATGGCTGCGGTCTGCCCAAGGAGGACCGCGAGCGTCTGGTCGAGCCCTACATGACCACCCGCGCCAAGGGTACCGGACTCGGGCTCGCCATCGTGCAGCGGATCACAGAGCAGCACGGCGGCACGTTGCATCTTGCCGATGCGCCGAAACGAAACGGGAAGATCGAAGGGGCTTCAGTGCGGATGGACTTGCCCATCGGAGACAAGGACGAGGCCAGCGCCGGCGAGGAGGTGTCCGAGCCGAGCGCTCCCATCCATGCGCCTGAGGCCGCGGAGGAAGAAGAGGGAGTGACCCATGGCATCTGACATCCTGGTCGTCGATGACGAGGCCGATATCAGGGAGTTGATCGCAGGCATTCTCGAGGACGAAGGTCACGGGACGCGGCTTGCCAAGGACAGCGACGAGACGCTGAAGGTGATCGAAGAGCGGCGCCCGTCGCTGGTGATCCTCGACATCTGGCTGCAAGGATCCAAGCTCGACGGACTTGAACTGCTCGATCGCATCAAGAAGGCCCACCCTGACCTGCCCGTCATCATCATCAGCGGCCACGGCAATATCGAGACCGCAGTGGCGGCGATCAAGCGCGGCGCCTACGACTATATCGAGAAGCCGTTCAAGGCCGACCGGCTCGTGCTGATCACAGCCCGCGCGCTCGAGGCCTCGCGGCTCAGGCGCGAGAACCGCGAGCTCCGCGAGCGGAGCACCTATTCGTTCGAGATGATCGGCCACTCCGCCGCACTCAATCAGCTCCGCCAGGCCATCGACAAGGTGGCCCCGACCAACAGCCGCATCTTGATCACCGGACCCTCGGGCTGCGGCAAGGAGCTCGCTGCCCGCGTGATGCATGCGAAGTCGGCGCGCGCCGACGGTCCGTTCGTGGTTTTGAACGCCGCCGCCATGGTGCCGGACCGCATGGAGCTTGAGCTGTTCGGCACCGAGGAGGGGGCAGGCTCCGGACCCCGCAAGGTAGGGGCTCTGGAGGAGGCGCATAACGGCACCATCTACATGGACGAGGTCGCCGACATGCCGCTCGAAACGCAAGCCAAGATCTTGCGTGTGCTTGTGGAGCAGCGTTTCCAGAGGCTCGGCGGTGGACCCAAGGTGCATGTCGATGTGCGCGTGGTCTCCTCGACGAGCCACGACCTGCAGAAGGAGATGTCGTCAGGGCGCCTGCGCGAGGATCTCTTCCATCGCCTGAACGTGGTGCCGATCAAGGTGCCGGGGCTCTCCGAGCGCCGCGAGGACGTGCCCGAGCTCGTACGCTATTTCGTGCAAGCCATCTCGGTGGCCTCCGGCCTTCCGCCCCGCCGCATCGGCGAGAACGCCATGGCAGTGCTGCAGTCCCACGACTGGCCGGGCAATGTGCGCCAGCTCCGCAACAACATCGAGCGGCTGATGATTCTCGTTGGCGGCGATCCGGACTCCATCATCACCGCCGAGATGCTGCCAGAGGAGATCATTTCACCCGTCCCTTTATCTCCGAACGGGGCAGGGGGTGAGCATCTGATGTCGCTCCCCTTGCGCGACGCCCGCGAGATTTTCGAGCGGGAATATCTGCTCGCCCAAGTTAACCGTTTCGGCGGCAACATCTCGCGCACGGCCGAGTTCGTCGGCATGGAGCGATCGGCGCTGCACCGCAAACTGCGCGCGCTGGGCGTCAATTCCAATGAAAGAAGCCCGGCCATGCGCTAGCAGGGCCGGGCTCTGAAGCGTCTTGGAGGGCCCCCCGGCATGGGTCTTCCGCATCAGGCCTCTTGCGGGATTGCCTTTTAATCGCGTCTAATGCGCCTCGGCTGGCCGGGCAGGGCAATTCCAGTGCCAGCCGACGGCGTAAGCGTGGACCAAAGGGACGGGGAAGCCCATGGCGACAGAGCGCGCGCAAAGTCTTCAAGACACGTTTCTCAACCATGTTCGCAAGAACAAGACGCCGCTGACGATATTTCTCGTCAACGGCGTGAAGTTGCAGGGCGTTGTGACCTGGTTCGACAATTTCTGCGTCCTCCTTCGGCGGGACGGGCATTCTCAGCTCGTCTACAAGCACGCGATCTCGACGATCATGCCGGGTCAGCCCATCCAGCTCTCAGACATCACTGACGCCGAAGGTGCCGCTGAGTAATTGCGTCCGACCGATCCGAGACAGCTGAAGCGTAAGAAGGAGCGGACGGGGCGCGAGGCTGGCCTTGCGCGCGCGCAAGGGCGCGTCAAGGCGGTGGTGCTGGTGCCCGTTCTCGACAAGAGGCCGGGCAAGGGCGCCCGCACCCCGTCGAGCCGGGACGCTTCCGAGCGGTCGCCGCAGGCGCGCCTTGACGAAGCGGTTGGCCTCGCCGCGGCCATAGACCTCGACGTGCGGGCGAGCGGGCTCGTGCCCTTGACCCAGCCGCGGCCGGCGACGCTGTTCGGCTCGGGCAAGGTCGAGGAGCTGAAGGGTCTCATCCGCGCCGAGGACGCGGGGCTCGTGATCGTCGATCACCCGCTCACCCCCGTTCAGCAGCGCAATCTGGAGACCGCGTGGAACGCCAAGGTGCTCGACCGCACCGGTCTCATCCTCGAAATCTTCGGCCAGCGGGCGCGGACGCGGGAAGGGCGCCTGCAGGTCGAGCTTGCGCACCTCGTCTATCAGAAGAGCCGGCTGGTGCGGTCGTGGACACATCTTGAGCGCCAGCGCGGCGGCTTCGGCTTTCTCGGCGGCCCCGGCGAGACCCAGATCGAGACAGACCGCCGCATCATCGGCGAGCGCATCGACGTCATCCGCAAGGAGCTTGTGCAGGTGCGGCGCACGCGTGGCCTGCATCGGCAATCGCGCCAGCGCGTGCCGTATCCAGCCGTGGCCCTCGTCGGCTACACCAATGCTGGCAAGTCGACCCTGTTCAATGCGCTGACCGGCGCTTCGGTGCTTGCCGAGGATACGCTGTTCGCCACGCTCGATCCGACCTTTCGGTCTTTGCCCCTTCCCGGCGGATCGAAGGCGCTCCTCTCCGACACCGTGGGTTTCATCTCGGACTTGCCGACCACGCTGATCGCGGCCTTT